>NZ_JAYSJZ010000079.1:0-45493 GCF_043726815.1 Lacisediminihabitans sp. | reverse complement strand
CTCTGGGGCGTCTCGGCACAGATCGCCATCCGCGAAGCGCAGATACGAAAGAAGGGTTCTTCATGACCGAGCGAGGAAGAGTTCCGTCAGTTCCGCTCGTGAGTCAACAAGTTGGCACCGGCGAAGTACGCGCTATGCATCTCTGCTCTTAAACTTCAGAGACTGGTTGACGACTCACCACGGCGTCGGTCGGTGAATCGTCCGCGGTTTTTGGGGATCCCTCGGTCGCCCAAGCGCGGCTGGCTTCCGGGCCTGGGCGGCTCGTCAGGGAGTTGGAGCGCCCGGGTGCCGTCGTCCCGAGGCAGGGGCTGGACCGCCTCTGCTAGCACGGTCTTCATCCAGCTGCTGTTGTGCCTGAGGGCGAAGAACCTCGCCTTGTTGAACTCTTCCCGCAGCTCCGCACCCGTGGCGAATTTTGTCATGTCGAGCTCGTAGCCTGCATCCGCCGCCAACAACTTGAAGAACACGAACTGGCTACGGGTGTTGCCCTCACGGAATACGTGCACGAAGTTGACCTCGGACCATGCCTCAGCCAAGTCAGTCAAGAATGGATCGAATTCAAGACCCACCAGATTCTGGTGGTCGGTGATCAATCGATAGGCGCGATCCGCTGTGGATTCGAGGGCCGTATCAGATTCGTATGTGTGGCCCGTGTCGGTGTCGCCGGGGTCGACTCCTGGCCCAGCCGATACGTCGGGGCCACCCTTGACCATCAGACTCGGGAATGGCGGTCCGTCGCGGCTTTCACCCGCCCACTCGTAAACGTCCTGGAAGATCCAACGGTGCACCGATTTCATGAAGTCAAAATCGTAGGTTTCCGTCGATAGGGACACGAGCGCTTCGTCAATCCGGGCGACGGTGACGACGCTCTCGAACGTTTCGAGTTCTGAACCGTCCCGGATCTTGCGGATGTTTCGCAGCACCTTGGTGCCCGGATAGACGTAGTCGTCCCAGGACGTGAACTTGCGAGCCATTGTTAGTCGCGGACGGCTGTGATGCGCGCGTACGCAAGGTCAGCGACTTCCTCTGGCGTGATATCACCGCGAATAGACCTACGTACAAGGTCACGTCCTGCGTCGTCGAGGTAATGGCCAGCAACGGCGCTGATACCTTCGGCGGTCTGGAGACGGTGCTCCACCTCGGCCTCGGTGAGTTGCGCGTGCGCTGCGGTCGCTTTCGTCATGGTCATTAGATTCTACCTCCGCAACCTCTATGCGCGGCAGGTGGCGCAGGGAGCTCGCTGCCGCGTTTGTGGTGCTTCAGCAAGCTCAGAAAACAGTTTCTATCTCACTGGAATCGTAAGGCTGACATAGATTCGAATGCCTTGCGCCAAATCTGTGGAGAACTCTTATGCACAACTGCGGCGCGGAGTGGAGGTGAAAGCTGGACACGCGAGAGAGCGCCGGCCACGCAGGAGACCGCGGCACACGCGGGACACAGCTGGACCCGCGGGAGGGCGCCGGACGCGCGCGCGGCACCAATGCCGCGCGCAGCACCGACTGCCGCGCGCGGTGCCAATACCGCGAGCGACACCAAAAGGGTGCGCGGCACCAGTGCCGCGCCCACCCGATGCGCGTACCCCCTCGGCGGGTAGACCGATCGGGTGTTGACCAGTCCGTTGGCTCGTCGTAGGGTTCGAAGGGCGAGTCGCTGGCCGGCTCGGCAGGTTGGGCAAACGGGATTCTCACAGAGGAGACATCGTGATTCGACGCGGATTCGTTCTGCCAGCGGCCATCGCCGCCTTCGCCCTTGCGGCCGTTTCCCTCGGCACTTCGAGTGCCACGGCGGTGCCCGGGGCGGCGGGAACGGAAGCCGTCGGATCCCCCGGCCTCGTGAGCCACCAGGGCCAGTCACGCAAGGACTGCGTGGGCACCGCCCGCAACACCGAATCGAAGATCTGGTTCACCGTGGCGAACGGCATCCTCTCCGATGTCTACGCCCCGACGGTCGATGCGACGAACGTCGAGACCCTGCAATACATCGTCACCGACGGGTCCACGTTCACCGATCTGCAGGCCCGGGACATGACGTACACCGTTTCGTCGGATCCGACGGGCATGGTCTGCACCGTGACGTCGACGGCCAAGAGCGGCAAGTACAGCCTGGTGAACACCTACCTCACCGACCCCGCCCGCGACAGCGTGGTGGTGAGCACCAGGCTTGTCGGGCTCGCCAAGGGGGCGAAGGACTTCAAGCTCTTCGTGCGACTGGATGCGAATGCCGGCGGCAACGGCGGTGGAGGGTCGGCAAACGGCGGGGCGGATACCGCCGTCGTCGACACGTCGACCGGATCCGCGGTGCCCGTCTCATTCGACACGAAGACCACCAGCCAGGCCAACCGCATCGCCTATGCCGTGCCGTCCTACCTGGCGCTGAAGGCGGACCGGCCGTTCGACTCGGTCGGCAGCGGATTCGTCGGCACCGCGAGCGACGGTCTCACCCAACTCGACTCCGCCCACGCCCTTGGACCGGTGGCCACGACGGCGACCGACGGCAACGTGGAACAGACGGCTGGCGTCCGGCTCGGCCGCGACGGCCGGGCCACGATCGCCCTCGGGTTCGGCACGAGCCAGGCCGAAGCGGTGAAGACCGCGAGCGACACGGCGAAGACCCCGGTCGCACGCCTGACCGCGGGCTATCTCTCCGGCTGGGCGCGCTACGACGCGGCGCTCACTCCCCCGATCCTCACGGCGAAGGGTCTCACGGGCAGCCAGCGGCTCACCGCCATCAAGAACTACTACCAGTCGGCGAATGTGGTGAAGGCGTCCGAGGACAAGAAGTACCCGGGAGCGATCGTCGCCGGTCTGGATGCCCCGTGGGGTCAGTCCATCCCGGCCAACGACCCGAACAACCTCTTCGTCGGCGGCTACAAGGAGGTGTTCGCGCGCGACCTCTACGAGGCGTGGACGGCGCTCTACACCGACGGCGACATCCAGACGGCGCGGGACACCGTGCGCTACCTGCTGCTGAAGAGCCAGCAGGCGAACGGATCGCAGCCCCGCAACTCGCTTCTCGACGGCACGAAGGCCGCCGACGCCTTCAACGACCAGCTGGACGAGACGGCCTATCCCATCCTGATGGCGCTGCAGTCCGGCCTCGCCGGCGACAACGCCCTCTGGCCGAAGGTGCGGTCGGCCGCGAACTTCCTGATCAGCCACGGGCCGAGCTTCGGGGTGGAACGCTGGGAGGAACAGACCGGCTACTCCCCCTCCACGATCGCCGCCGAGATCGCCGGTCTGGTCGCCGCCGCCACCATCGCCGACCAGCACAACGACCCGGCAAGCGCCCGCGTCTGGCGCGCCACGGCGGACCAGTACCAGCGCACGATCAAGGCCTGGGGCGTCACGACGAACGGCCCGCTCTCGGCGGACCCGTACTTCATCCGGCTCTCCAAGACCGGCGACCCCAACGCGGCGATCAGCTACAACGTGGGCAACGGCGGCCCCACCCTCGACCAGCGAGCGGTGGCGGATGCCGGCTTCCTCGAATATGTGCGTCTCGGAATCCTTCCCGCGACCGATCCCGTGATCCTCAATTCGCTCGTCGTCACCGACGCCACCATCCAGCGGCCGACCGACAGCGGCACGGGGTGGCTGCGCTACAACGGCGACGGCTATGGTGACTGCTTCGTAGGTGCCGGCACGAGCTGTGCGGTGACCGGCGCACCGTGGACGAACAACTTCTCGGGTCTCGGGCACCCGTGGCCGGTGCTCGGCGCCGAACGTGCCCAGCAGTATCTGGCCCAGGGGCAGGCGACCGCGGCCTCCGGCGTGCTGCTGTCGATAAACCGGATGAACTCCGGCCCCGGGCTCGTTCCCGAACAGGTGTGGGACCGAGCGGATGTGCCGGCCTCGCCGTACGGGTCGGACCCGGCGACGGCATCCATCGGCTTCGTCAACGGCAAGGCGGACGGCTCGGCCTCGCCCCTCACCTGGGGCTCGGCGTCGCAGGTGCGGCTCACCGCTGACCTCGCGGCCGGCCGTAGCCTCGAACAGCCGGCCCAGGTACGCGACCGCTACGTGACGCACACGCAGGGCACCACTCCGCTCACCGTCACCTCCCCCGCCGACGGGTCGGCGACCGGCGCCACCACCACCGTGGCGGGTACAGCGGCGCCCGGGGCCACCGTCGACATCGCGGACGTAGCGACCGATGCCAACAGCGCCACGACGCTCACCAACACCACCGCTGCCGCGGACGGTTCGTTCAGCGTGGACGTGACGTCGGCCGCCGGCACCAATGTGTTCGTGATCTCGAGCACAACCGAGGGCGGCACGGCGCAACTCGTCCGCTCCGTCGTGAACGATGTCGTCAACGGCACGCTCATCTTCAGCGCCGACGACCCGACCGGCGACGACAACGGGCCGGGCAACTACGCCTATCCCCCCGCGGGCGACTTCCACGCCGGAGCCTTCGATCTCACGAAGTTCCAGGTCTACGACACCGGCTCGACGGTGACCTTCCGCGTGCAGACGCGTGACCTCACCCCCACATTCGGCTCATCGAACGGGGCCCAGCTGGTTGACGTCTATGTTCGCGCTCCCGGTGCGGCGCCCACCTCGACCGCCTCGTCGTACGACGGCATGAAGTACGCCGTGTCGCCGTGGAGCAGGCTCATCGAGGCGCAGGGCTTCGGCAACAACCGGTTCGTCGACACGACGGGCACGAGCGCGGGCACGGTCACCGTGGCCGCCAACTCGGTCTCGCGCTACATCACGTTCAGCGTCGACAAGGCGGCGCTCGGAGGCACTCCGGCGAGCGGGTGGGGATTCGCCGTGGCACTCACCGGCCAGGACGGCACTCACGGCTTCGACCAGACCCGCGCGTTCACCAGCACGCCGGGCCAATACAGCTTCGGGGTCTGCGCCGCGGCCAGCGCCTCGCCGTTCTGCGTCGCCGATCCGAATGCCGTTCCCAAGGTGATGGACACCATCACCCCGAGCGGAGTGAGCCAGTCCGCCGAGCTCGACTACACGGCGACGAACCCGGTGACGCTGCAGGCGCTCGTGATTCCCTAGCCGGAGAAGCCTAAACTGGGGCGCACATGCGACTCCTCCTGATCCGTCACGGCCAGACCCCGGCCAATGTGCTCGGGCAGCTCGACACCGCGAGCCCCGGGCCCGGGCTCACCGACCTCGGCGCGCGCCAGGCGGCGGTGATCCCGGATGCGATGCGCTTCGAGTCGATCGATGCCATCTTCGCGTCGACACTGGTTCGCACCCAGCTCACCGCAGAGCCGCTCTCGCTCGACCGTGGACTGGAGGTGCGCGTGGGACGCGGCCTGCACGAGATCGAGGCCGGGGCGCTCGAGGGGCGAAGCGATCGGGACTCCGTTCGGGCCTACCTGGACACGATCTTCGCGTGGGGCACCGGCGACCTGGACGTGACGATGCCGGGCGCGGCGGACGGGCATTCCTTCTTCCGCCGCTTCGACGCTGACATCGAGATCGCGGCCGCGGAGTCCGACACGGCCGCGGTGTTCAGCCACGGGGCGGCGATCAGGGTGTGGACGGCGGCTCGGGCACAGAACGTGCCGCCCAGCTTCGCGGGCACGAACGAGCTCGGCAACACCGGGGTGGTCGAGCTGATCGGTTCGCCACAGGACGGCTGGACGCTCGTTTCTGGGCCGGGCTGCCGGTGGGCGGGGCGAGGCTCGCTGACGAATCCGCCCAGGATCCGACCGGCGGGCCGGTCTCGAACGCCTAGGTGTACTGCCTGGCACGCCTTGTGCAGGACGCTGCCGCCGTCCACGGGCACACACCGCGCGGACTCCCGTTGTGCAGGACGGGTTGTTCAGGACCGTTCCGGCGTCCAGGGGTGCCCACCCCACAGACTCCCGTTGTGCAGGACGGGTTGTGCAGGACGGCGCGAGCGGAGAGCGAGGACCATTTGTTCAGAACCGACGGGAGCGTCCTGCAGACCGGGACCGTCCGGGTCGCCACACCCCTGTGTGTCCCGCTAAAACTGTGTTGCCCGGGCCGTCTTGCCCAAGCCGTCCTGCACAAGCTGTCCTGCACAACTGGAGTCTGCCGGGCAAGGGCCCACACCGCCGAGGCCTGTAGCGGTGTTTGCAGTCACAGCAGCGTCAGCGTGGGACACGAGGACCTCGCTCACGTTCACAGACCGAACCGAGTCGTGACACCCAATGCTGCCTGGGCAGCAGGCCCAGGCGGCAGTCGCCGCGGCGTCTCCATCAAGAAGGCGCGCACTGCGCGGCTCTTCGACATGGAGAGCGGCGCCATCGGCGAACTCTCCCAGCCCGGTGGGCCGCTGTACAACATCGAGGTCTCGAACGGCGGCCTCATCACGTTCCCGGGCGGGGTGCCCCTCATTCAGGGCGGTGTCGTGATCGGCGCGCTCGGCGTGAGCGGAAGTCTCGTCGAGAACGACCGCCGGGTCGCCCTGGCGGGTGCCGCCACGATCTCGTGATCGCACAACCCGGGTGAGACCTGCACGACGAGGAATGGCCCGGAGCGTGTGCTCCGGGCCATTCCCGTGTCGATCGTGGTGCCTTCGGCTAGGCGGCCGGGACCTCGGCGGCCTCCGTCGGGGCCACCGAGCCATTGCTGATCTCGATCTTGCGAGCGCGCGCCTTCTCGCTCACCGGAAGGGTCAGGTTGAGAACTCCGTTGTCGTACCGGGCCGCGATCTTCTCGGTGTCGATGTTGCGGCCGAGCGTGAGCTGACGCAGGAACGAGCCGGCCTGGCGCTCGCGCGACAGCCAGGTGACGTTGTCGCCGGCGGGGGCGGTGCGCTCGGCCCGGATGCTGAGCAGCTGACCGTCGACGTCGATGTCCACCGTGGTCGGGTCGATCCCGGGCAGGTCGGCCGTCACGATGTAGTTGTCGCCGTCGCGGTAGAGATCCAGCGGGATCGAGCGGGTGGCGGTGCGGGCGGTGTAAAGGGGGCGGTTGGGGTAGAGAATCGCAGTCACAGTCAAACTCCTTGTGAGTCCTTAAACTTGAGTCGGTGTGACTCAACTAGGTCCGAATTAGCACTCGGACATCGAGAGTGCCAGCCGAATCGACCCTTCGGATTCCGCCCTCAGCGATACGCCGCCGTCCCGGACTCGCGGACCGGCTGTGGAGCGCCCTGTTAGGGTTGCCGCGTGAGTGTACGAGTCGAGAAGGTCGATCTGCCGGGCATCGGCACGCGTCATGACGTGATCACCAAGAAGGGCAGACGCATCGGCGTCGTCTCCCATCGGTCGGGTGAGCGGGAGCTCGCGCTGTTCGGTGTCGACGACCCGGACGAGGCCATCGACTCCATCGCGCTCACCGACGACGAGGCGGCCGCCCTCGCCGACGTGCTCGGCGCCTCGCTCATGCTGGGCCAGCTCGCCGGCATCCGGGAGCAGGCCGCCGGCCTCTTCACCGAACAGCTGCTCATCTCGGCCGGATCCCCCTACGCGGGAGAGGTGCTCGGTGCCACCAGGGCTCGCACCAGAACGCACACCTCGATCGTCGCCATCGTGCGCGGCGCGGACGTGATCCCCTCCCCCACCCCCGATTCAGCCCTGCAGGCCGGCGACACCATCATCGCCGTGGGCACCAGGCCGGGCCTCGACGCGCTCGCCCGCGTGCTCACCGACGGCTGAAAGGCACCCATCACCCATGCATGACGCCGCCCTGCTCCTCATCGAAGTCGGGGCCGTACTGCTGGGACTGAGCCTGCTTTCCCGGCTCGCCGACAAGATCGGCATCTCCGCGATTCCGCTCTACCTCATCGCGGGGCTCGCCTTCGGGGTCGGCGGCTTCGCACCGCTCGACGCCGGCAACGAGTTCTTCCGCTTCGGCAGCGAGCTCGGCGTGATCCTGTTGCTGGCGATGCTCGGCCTCGAGTACTCGCCGACCGAGCTGATCACGAGCCTCAAACGGTCGAGGCTCGCGGGCATCCTGGATGCCGTGCTCAACGCCCTGCCCGGCGCGGCCTGCGCGCTCATCCTGGGCTGGGGTCCGATCGCCGCGGTCGCGCTGGCCGGCATCACCTGGGTGTCGTCCTCCGGCGTGATCGCCAAGGTTCTGCGCGACCTGCGCCGGCTCGGCAACCGGGAGACCCCAACCATCCTCTCCATCCTCGTGATCGAGGACCTCGCGATGGCGTTCTACCTGCCCGTGCTCTCGGCGCTCGTGATCGGCGCCGGATTCCTCGCCGGTGCGACCGCCCTCGTGGTGGCCGTGCTCGTGGTGGTGGTGATTCTCTACGTGGCGCTTCGCCACGGCAAGATCATCTCGCGGCTGTTCGCCGCCCACCATCCCGAGTCACTGCTGCTCGGGGTGCTCGGTCTCACGATGCTCGTGGCCGGCGTCGCCCAGCAGGTGAATGTCTCCGCGGCTGTCGGCGCGTTCCTGGTGGGCATCGCGCTCTCCGGACGCGTCGCCCACAACTCGCAACAGCTCCTCTCGCCGCTGCGCGACCTGTTCGCCGCCGTCTTCTTCGTCTTCTTCGGCCTGTCGACCGAGCCGGCCAGCATCCTCCCGGTGCTGCTGCCCGCGGCGATCCTCGCGGTCGTCACGATCGCCACCAAGACGCTCACCGGCTATCGCGCGGCTGCCGCGGCGGGCATCGGAATCCCCGGTCGGTGGCGCACCGGCTTCGCCCTCACCCCGCGCGGCGAGTTCTCCATCGTGATCGCGGGACTCGCCGCCGGGTCGGGCATCGAACCGCGGCTCGCCCCGCTCGCCACGGCGTACGTTCTGCTCACCGTGGTGGCCGGTCCCCTCCTGGCCAGGATGACGGACGCCCCCTGGTTCCGTCGCCTCCTGGTGGCCCGCGGCACGCGGACGGCAACCATCGCGCAGGGCGCGGACGGACACTAGCCTTTACCTGTTCGTGCCAACTCCATATCGAAGGGAATCTGCCATGCACACGAGATCCCGCCTCACGGCCGTCGCCACGGCGGCCGTCGCGGTACTCGCGCTGACCGCCACCGCGGCCAGTGCGGCTCCCCACCAAGACGCATCCAACGGTGCGTCGGCCCACCACGACGGGCCGTCCTTCGACCACATCTTCGTGATCATGCTCGAGAATCACTCGCAGTCGAGCGTCATCGGCGACGCGAATGCGCCGTACCTGACCAGCCTCGCCAGCCAGTATTCGACGGCCGACAACTACTACGGCGTCACCCATCCCTCGATGCCCAACTACATCGCCACCATCGCCGGTGACAACTTCGGCATCCAGGACGACAACGACCAGAACGTGGTCAACCTCAACCGGGTGAATCTCGTGGACCAGCTGGAGTCCCGCCACATCGGCTGGGGCGCCTATCTCGAGACCCTGCCGGCCAACAAACTGGACCGCTTCGGCCCGGCCCTCCCCGACGGCACCGTCGCGTCGCTCTATGCCAAGAAGCACAACCCGTTCGTGCTCTTCGACGACGTGAAGAACAACCCGGCACGGATGGCGCAGGTGAAGGACTACTCTCAGCTCTCCGCCGACCTCAACGGGCCGAAGGCGCCGCAGTTCGTCTGGATCAGCCCCAACCAGTGCAACGACATGCACGGTGGGGTCTACGCGGCGATTGTGGGGCATCCGGAGACACCGTGCCCCTACGGCAGCGTCAAGGATGATGCCAACGACGCCGCGCTGAAGCAGAAGGCAGACGGCTTCGTGAAGACGGCGGTCGCCACCATCACCGGGTCGAAGGCGTGGACCAAGCGTTCGGCTATCGTGATCGTCACCGACGAGAACGACTACACCGGCAACACCACGACCGGCGGCTGGGAGAGCGCGGCCGGATGCTGCGACTCGCCGTACGTGAGCGCCGCCGACCCGCGGATCAGCGCGAGCTGGCCCGGCGGAACCTACGGTGGCGGCCTCATCCCCGCGATCGTGGTCACGGCCTCAGGACCGCGGCACTTCGTGGACCACACGGCATACAACCACTACTCCTTGCTCACCACCATCGAGCAGAACTTCGGCCTGGGCTATCTCGGCCATGCCGGGGACACGGCGGGCGGCGTGGTGCCAATGTGGCCCATGTTCACCGGCCGGCGGTAGGGCACTCGGCTCAGATCGGCCCGGCGGCGCGTCCGTCCCTCGACCTCGTGGTTGAGGCGGCGGGCGCGCCGCTCTGTGGTGGCAGCGCCAATGCCGCCGCTAGAGGTCGCTGAGTTCGCTCACGTTCTGCCGGCCGGGCTCGATCGTCCCCACCGGCGCGGTGTCCGCGTGCACGTACTTGCCGCCGGCCGAGAGCGACGCGACCGCGCCGATCAGGGACATGATCGCCGCCGCGATGAACACGATCACGAGCCCGGAGTGGAAGGGCTGCGAGATCAGCTCGGGAAAGAAGGTCTTGCCGGTGAGCGCCGCGGCGTTCGTGGTGGACAGGTTCTTGAGCGCTCCGGTGGGCCCCAGGATGCTCTCGATCGGGTTGTAGCCCAGGAACGCGGCGAACAGGCTGCCGACCGGCGGGGTCGCGGCCACCTGGTTGGCCACGGCCGTGCCGACCCCATGCGACGTGAGCCCGCTGCGGAGGGCGTTGGGGAGGGTGTCCGCGAGGCCCGCGATCATCAGGGAGAAGAAGATGCCGATCGAGAGCGAGTTGCCCGCGTTCTGAAAGGTGCCGGTCATGCCCGACGCCGCGCCGCGCTGGTTCGCCGGCACGCTGTTCATGATGGCCGTGCGGTTGGGCGCGGCGAACATGCCAGACCCGACTCCGTTGAGGAAGGTGATGAGGGCGAAGACCGGATAGCTGAAGTCGACCGGGATGAGCAGCAACGCGATGAAGGTCGCCGCGACGAGCACGAGCCCACCGGTGGCGAAGAGGCGTGCGCCGAACCGGTCGCTCAGGGTGCCCGAGATGGGTCCGGAGACGAGGAATCCGATCGTGAGCGGGAGAAGATAGATGCCCGCCCAGAGCGGTGTGCTCTCGTAGGAGAACCCGTGCAGCGGCAGCCAGATGCCCTGAAGCCAGATGATGAGCATGAACTGCAGTCCGCCCCGCCCGACCGACGCGAGCAGGCCGGCGAAGTTGCCCCGGGCGAAGGCCTGGATGCGGAACAGCCGCATGTTGAACATGGGCTCCGCGGTGTGCAGCTGCAGGAACACGAATCCGATGAGCAGCGCGACGCCACCGATGATGCCGGCGAGCACCCAGGGGTTCAGCCAGCCGGTGGAGCTCGAGCCGTAGGGCTGGATACCGTAGGTGATTTCCGCGAGCAGGGCGGTGAGTCCGACGGCGAAGACGATGTTGCCCGGCCAGTCCACCCTTCCAGGGCTCTTCACGCCGACCTCGTGCAGTGACTTGTATGACCAGATGGTGCCGAGGATGCCGAACGGCACGCTCACCAGAAAGATCGCGCGCCAGTCGATCTCGGCGAGCACCCCGCCGATGATCAGGCCGAGGAAGGTGCCCGCGATGGCCGCGATCTGGTTGATACCGATGGCCATGCCCCGCTTGTTGGCGGGGAACGCATCGGTGAGGATGGCCGTCGAGTTGGCGAAGATCATCGATCCGCCCACGGCCTGGAGCACACGCCACCCGATCAGCCACATCGCGCCGGCACCCGACGTGAACGGGTCGAAGACGAGCGCGATCGCGGCCACGGTGAAGATCACGAACCCGAGGTTGTAGATGCGCACGCGCCCGTAGATGTCGCCGAGCCGTCCGAAGCTCACCACGAGAACGGCCGTCACCAGGATGTAGCCCATCAGCATCCACAGCAGGTAGCTGACATTGCCCGGCTGCAGCGGGTCGAGCTTGATGCCCTTGAAGATCGCCGGGAGCGAGATGAGCACGATCGACCCGTTGATCGTGGCCATGAGCATGCCGAGCGTCGTGTTGCTCAGCGCGACCCACTTGTAGCGGGGGTGATCCTTGTTGAACATTCCGGTGCGCGTCGCGGTTGCGGTCACGGGGGCCTCCAGGGTGCGGGGCGTCGACGTTGAGCGCCAATAGTTAGTTGTTGTGTACTAATAATACGCCCGTCGCGGGCGTGCGCCGGCGGGGTGCCGCCGGCTCACGAGCCGGTCTTCGGAATCGACCCGTCTCGATGGCGGTGGGCGGCCGTTGCTGTCACAGTGGGTGACGAGGGATCGGAGCGATGATGAGATTCATGATCATGGTGTTCGGCGAGCGGGCGGAACTCCACGCGAGACCGACCGAATGGATCGAGAGGATGGTGGCCTTCATGGTGCGCCTCGACGACGAGCTGGCCCAGAGCGGCGAACTGGTCTACTCCGAGGTGCTGGAGGCCGCCGATGCCGCGACCCTCGTCGGTTCGGACGGTGCCGCGGGCCGCGGCGCGTTCAATGTCTCGGACGCACCGCTTTCGCGCTACTGGGTGGTGAAGGTGCCCGACGAGTCCCGCGCGATCGCCATCGCCGCGAGCGTGGCCGCGATGGTCGAGTCCCCGGTCGAGGTTCGCCAGTGCATGGAGCAGTCCCTGCGGCCCTGACGGCGCGCCCGCTACTCGACGCGGGCAAACCGCGGGACGCTCTGCCCGTCGACCTCGACGGTCTCCCGGAACATCCCGAGCGGTCGCACCCAGAGTCCGTTGTCGCCGTAGAGCGCCCGGTAGACGACCAGCCTCTCCTCGGTCTCTGAATGGGTGGCGGTGTCGACGACCTCGTAGAGGTTGCCCTTGTAGTGACGGTAGAGGCCGGGTTCCAGTTCGGACATCTGCACACGGTACCGGACTCACCCGCGGGGATGTCGAATTGCGGAGTTCGGAATCGTCTCCGTGCTGATCGTGCCTCTCTGGCACGATGGACGAAGATCAAGGAAACGAGGAAACCATGAAATACCTCCTGATGATGCAGGTCGATCGCGGCGTCTTGGACTCGCTGACGGCGGAACAGAATGAAGCGATCGGCACCGGCCACGGCGCGTTCATGGATGCGATCACGGCATCCGGCGAGTTCATTCTCACGCAGGCCCTCGGCGACCCGGCCGAAAGCAGCGTGATCCGGGCCTCGGGCGGCGTGCCCCAGGTTCAGGACGGCCCCTTCCTGGAGGCGAAGGAGTTTCTGGGCGGGTTCTACCTGGTTGATGTGGACTCGAAGGAGCGCGCCCTCGAACTGGCCGCGATGATCCCCGACTCGAAGATCGACGGCCTGGCCATCGAGGTGCGTCCCGTCATGTTCTCGAAGGCGGCGGATTTCTGAACACCCCTGCCTCGATCGGGGGCCTGCTGCGCGAACTCGCGCCGCAGGTCCTCGGGCGGTTGATTCGCCGGTACGGCCAGTTCGACCTCGGCGAGGATGCGGTGCAGGATGCCCTGCTCAAGGCCACGACGCTCTGGCCGGAAGAGGGAGTCCCAGACAGCCCCGCCGCGTGGCTGTACACGGTCGCCTCCCACCGGTTGATCGACCTGATCCGGAGCGAGGTCGCGCGCCGATCCCGGGAGAAGGACTATGCCCTGGACGACTTCGCGCTGACCGAGGGACGCCACGAGCCTGCCGACGCCAGGGACGACACACTGGATCTGCTCTTCCTCTGCTGTCACGACTCCCTGTCTGCGTCATCGCAAATCGCCCTCACCCTGCGTGCCGTGGGCGGACTGACAACCGGCGAGATCGCCAGTGCCTACCTGGTGCCGGAGTCGACGATGGCCCAGCGCATAAGCCGGGCCAAGCAGACGATCAAGGCGGCCGGCGCGACCTTCGGCGAACTCTCCCCCGAGCAACGACGGGAGCGCTCGGAGGCGGTCACGCGGGTGCTCTACCTCATGTTCAACGAGGGATACACCGCGACCGGCGGAGACGAACTGCTGCGGGTGGATCTCTCGGCCGAGGCGATCCGACTCGCGCGACAACTCGTGCGACTTCAGCCCGACGACGGCGAGAGCGTGGGGGCGCTCTGCCTGATGCTCCTGACCGACGCGAGACGACCGGCGCGCATCACGGCCCGCGGCGACCTGGTTCCGCTCGATGAGCAGGATCGCTCGCTGTGGAACCGGGAGGCCGTCGCGGAGGCCATCGCGCTGTTGGTCACCGCGCTGAGGACGTCGACGGCGGGTCCGTATCTGGTTCAGGCCGCGATCGCCGCGATCCACGCCGAGTCGTCGTCGACCGAGACGACGGATTGGGAGCAGATGTCCGCCTGTACACCCTGCTCGAGCACATGGTGTCCAATCCGATGGTCACGCTGAACCGTGCCGTGGCCGTGGCGATGGTCGACGGCCCCGAGGCGGCGCTCAGACTGCTCGATCAGCTGGCGGATGACCCGAAGATCGCCGGGCACTATCGGCTGACCTCGGTGCGAGCCCACCTCCTGGAGTCATCGGGCGACCTTGTGGGTGCCCGGGAGGCCTACCGGGCGGCCGCCCGCGCAACGTTGAGTTCGCCGGAGCGCCGCTATCTGCAGGGGCGTGCGGACAGGCTCTGACGCCTTTCGGACGGAAACGCATCGGAGTTCGGATGTCGAATTCCTTGTCTCGTCACCGTCTCCTTCCCGACACGGAGGTGTCGCTCCACCACGAGAGGGAAGACCATGACCGCACAGCCAGCACGTGACGAGACAGAGACGTCGAGCAAGGACTCGCCCGAGCGGGCCCCCGTGATTCGAGACGTGCCGGAGACGGCCGGCCCACGACAGTGGATCGGGTTGGCCGTGCTCGCGGTCCCGCAGTTGCTCGTGTCGGTCGACACGTCATTCGTTCTCCTCGCCCTGCCCCGCATCGGCGAGGCGCTCCACGCCAACGCGAGCCAACAGCTCTGGATCACCGACATCTACTCGTTCATGCTCGCCGGCTTCCTCATCACCATGGGGACCCTGGGCGACCGCATCGGACGCCGACGGCTCCTGATCATCGGCGGTACGGGCTTCGCCGCGGCCTCGATCGCCGCCGCCTTCGCCGCCTCGCCCGAGATGCTCATCGTCGCCCGGGCGCTGATGGGGATCGCGGGGGCGACGCTCGCGCCCTCGACGCTCGCCTTGATCGCCAACATGTTCACAAACGCCGCCCAGCGGGGAGTGGCCGTCGGCATCTGGTTCGTCGCCTTCATGGGCGGCCTTGCCGTGGGTCCCGTTCTCGGTGGCGCCCTCCTCACTCACCTGTGGTGGGGATCCGTGTTCCTGGTCGGGGTGCCGGTCATGGTGCTCCTGGCGATCCTTGCGCCCCTCTTTCTGCCGGAATACCGCGCGCCGTCGGCCGGGAGGATCGACCTCACCAGCGTCGTCCTGTCGCTGGTGGCGGTGCTCACGGTCGTCTATGGGCTCAAGCAGATCGCCCAGTCCGGCTGGGGCACCGTGCCCGTCGGGATGCTGCTCGTCGGGGTCGCCGTCGGTGTCGCCTTCGTCGCCCGGCAGCGTCGGCTCGCCCATCCGCTGCTCGAGCTGAGCCTGTTCCGAAACCGGGCCTTTGCGGCGGCCATACTCTGCCTGCTGATCGGCACGCTGGTGACCGGTCCGATGATGCTGTTCAATACCCAGTATTTTCAGCTCGTTGCCGGTCTGTCGCCTTTGGCCGCGGGACTCTGGACGCTGCCGTCGGTGCTCGGCTCGCTCACGAGTTTCGGACTCTCCCCGGTGCTGGCCCGGCGCATCCGTCCCGCCTACCTGATCTCCGGCGGCCTGGCACTGTCCGTGAGTGGTGCCGTCGTCGCGGCCCAGGTGACCCCGTCCTCCGGCATCCTCCCCCTCGTGATCGGGTTCACCCTGGTTTCGATCGGGAGCGGCCCCCTCGTCACCCTGAGCACCACCCTCGTGCTCGGTTCGGTTCCTGCCGAGCGGGCGGGGTCCGCGGCATCCCTGTCTGAAACGGCCGGCCAATTCGGCTACGCGATCGGGATAGCGATCCTCGGGAGTGTGGTGACGCTGATCTACCGTGCACAACTCGCACACCTGCCGGCCTCCCTACCCGCCGCCGCGGCAGCCGGGGCCCGGGACGGCCTCGCGACGGGTCGCACCGCGGCGCTGGCCCTCGCCGATCCTGCTGGCGCCACCCTCCTGGCGGCGGCACAGGCCGCGTTCACCAGCGCCATTGCTGCCACCGCCGTGATCAGCGCCATCGCTCTGGCTATCGTGGCCGTCATCGCCGCGGTCGCCTTCCGCGGGGTCCCACCGACGAAGTCGGAGTAGGGGCTATGCGAGCCCCAGCAGTCGGGATGCCACCGCCATGCCTGCGCCCACCAGCAGAACAACCCCGCCGCCGAACCAGAGCGTCTGGCGCTGTGCGGCAGACCGCACCGCCGCGTCGAGCGCCGCGAAGCGGCCCGGAACATCCGCCGCCTGCTCCGGCGTCTCCCGCCAGACGGCGGGATTGTCGAGGAGATGGGCGAGATCCGCGACCTCGGACGCACCGAGCATCTCCGGCTGCTTGAGGATCCAGCGCACCAGATGCCGTGCGTCGATCACCGTGACGAGCTCTGGCCGCTCACGGATTCTGATCGACCCGGGATCGACGAGAACGATCATCGCCCGCACGAGGGTGCCGCTCGGCAGGTGCCTCGCGATCAGTTTGCCGACGCTCGCCGCCTCGGATTCGGCCCTGTCGATGTACGGCATGCTTCTGCCGGACACCAGGAATCCGCGCCCGCCCACCCAGATCTTCTTGCCGCTGTGGTGCTTGGTGTTGATCGTGAAGACACCGGCCGGCCCCACGAGCAGGTGATCGATGTCGCTCTCCGTCTTGCCCACGGGCAGGGAGTGCAGCACGGTCCATGCGGCGGGGAGGCGCCCGAGGGCTCGCGCCACGGCGATCTCGCCCCGCGCGCCCACGTACCAGGGCGTCTCGGTGGCGTTCAGCGGCGGCAGCCCGAAGAGCCTCGCCAGCCGGGACTGCGCCGGGCGCACGTCGTGTAGCGCGAGCAGCTTCTCCATGAGTGATTGGGCGGCGGGTCGTGACCGCATCGTGCCGACGTCAGGCATCGAGCATCTTCCTCAGGTGTTGCTCGCCCGGAAGGAGCTGGGTCGCCTGGGGGTCCATCACGGGGAATCCCGGCATTGCTGGTCCCCCGCTTTCGGACGCGTCGACAGGCTTCGACGTTATCGAGTTTCCCTCTGCTCCTGAATCCCCAGTGCGAGGGGTGCGGGGCGGGCGTGGTCGCTGCGCCGATCGAAACGTGCCTGGCGCCGGCCGCCCGCTGCCAGGCCGCCGGAGCGGTGCGGGCCATCTCTTCGAGAGGTCCCGGTCGAGTCGGATGCGAAGCCCATCGAGTTGGGGGGCGACTACTCCTTCACAGCGGACGGCGGCGGGCGACAGTCCACAGGAAGTGCTGGTCAAGGGGTGGTTTGAGCGGAAGAATGTCGGTGGGTGGTGCGAGAGTTGGGGCATGAACAGCCTCACCGTGACCGCCGCTCCGCCGGTGGATCGAGCGTGGTCGGACCGGTCAGATCCGGCCTGCGGCGGGCTCACCGACGGCGAGCTCATGCGCGCCCTCGCGGAGCAGTTTTCGGCGCGACGAACGACGGAGGCGAACATCGTGCGCCTGACCGCGGAGGTGGCGGAACGCTCCCGGTCCACCCTGGGTCGGGGCGGTCTCGCGCATCGGATGATGGACACCAGTCCGGTCGGCTCGCTAATCCGAGTGGGGAGGATCGGGCGACAGGAAGCGGCGCGGCTAGTGCGGGTTGCCACCGCCACCTTCCCGTCTCTCAGCATCACCGGAGAGATGATCGCGCCGCGTTATCCGCATGTTGCAGCCGCCCTCGACGAGTGTGCGATCGGAGTGGATGCCGCAGCCGCCATCGTCACCAACCTCGACCAGGCGAGCCCCCGAGCCCATCCAGACGATGTCGCGTACGCGGAAGAATTCACGGTCGACTTTGCTCGCACGGCCCCGGCCGACCTGGTGCGCAAGCTGGCGATCCAGTGCCGTGACCGTCTCGACACCGACGGCATCGAACCCCGCGAAGAAGACCTTGTGCGTCGACGGAAGCTGTCGATCGTCGAACTGGCGAACGGCATGCACCGGCTGGTTTGGGAGATGGACCCGCTCACCGCCGCCTCCGTGCGTGGGTTCCTCGACGGGTATGTCGACAGCGTCTACCGTGCGGGCAGGCGCAACGATCCAGAGGACGGCCCAAACCGTGCGGACACGAACGAGGGTGGCGCGGAGTTGATCTGCGAGCTTTTTGACGGCCCGCCGCCCATCGTTGCGGAGCTGCGGGACCCACGCACCCGCGCGAACATGGCGTCGGATGCGATGCTGGCGTTGTTCGGGCACGTCTCGAACTGTGCCCACGCGGTGAGTCCGCTGCCGAAAACCACCCTTGTCGTGCGGCTGACTCTCGACGCTCTGCTCTCCGGTCTCGGCGAGGCTCGTCTCGACGGCATGGACCAGCCCATCGCGGCGGGGACCGCCAGGCGGATGGCCGCCGAGGCCGGCATCATCCCGGTAGTGATGGGCGGCCCGAGCGAGGTGCTCGATCTGGGACGTGAGCAGCGCCTGTTCACCAAGAAGCATCGGCTGGCGATCGGTGAACTGTATTCCGCCTGCGCGGCCTGCGGCGGGCCGGCGGCGTGGGCCGAACTCCACCACATCGACTGGTTTGTGAGGGACGGCGGGTTGACGAACCTGAAGAATGCGATTCCCCTCTGCGCGTCCGATCACCATGCGGTTCACGCGAACGGATGGGAGGTCTCTATTCGGCGTGGAATTGCGTGGTTCATTCCGCCGAGCTGGATCGATGCGTTCCGCACGCCGAGGCGCGGAAGCTCACCGCCGCGCATCGAGTTCCCGCGTCGACAGTGAATCCTCACGTCGGAATGATCGGGAAGATATCCACGAGTCCCGAGCAACGGCTCTCGGTATTGAGTCGACAGTTGGACGATGCGGGAATTCCCCCACATCCTCGCCGGTTGCCCCAGACATGAGCACACCCATCACGATGTACGGCGCCGACTGGTGCATAGACTGCCGCCGGTCGAAGCGCGTCCTCGACGAACTGGGGGTGGCCTATGACTATGTGGACCTCGAGGCCGACGTCACCGGGGCCGATCGGGCATACGCCATCAGCGGGAGGACCAACATCCCGGTGATCGTCTTCGCCGACGACAGCCATCTTGTCGAGCCCAGCGATGCCGACTTGCGCGAGCGCGTGGCGGCCCTCTCGGCGTAGCGCGCCCAATCCTTAGTGCGTCGTGGGCGACAGCTGTGCCTCGAGGGCTGCCACGTCTTCCGGGCGGCACAGGTCGGTGGCCGGGGTCATGGTCGTGGCTGTTCCCGCGGCGACGGCGGTGCGGAACGCTGTCTCCGGATCGTGACCCTGGGCGAGCCGCAGCACGAAGGCGCCGAGGAAGCCGTCGCCGGCTCCCACCGTGCTCAACACGCGCACCGGCGGAACGGTCAGCCGGGAGATGCCCGCGGATGACGCGAGCAGGGCGCCCTCCGCGCCGCGGGTGAGGGCCACGAGTTCGGTGGAACCCTTGGCCACGAGTTCGGATGCCGCATCCGCCTCGCCCTGGTCGCTCTCCAGACGCTCGCCGAGGAGTTCGCCGAGCTCGCGCCGGCTCGGTTTGACCAGGTAGACGCCCTCGGAGAGCGCCTCGCGCAGGGAGTCGCCCGAGGCATCCAACACCAGTCGCGCATCGCGGTCGCGGGCCAGACGGGCCACTCGAGCGTAGAAGTCGTCGGGCACGCCCGGCGGCAGGCTGCCGCTCGCCACGACGTAGCCGCCCGTCACGATGGTCTGCTCGAGCGCGGAGAGGCAGGAGCGCCACTCGGCCTCGGTGAGTTCCGGCCCCTGCAGCACGAAGCGGAACTGCTTGCCGGTGTCCGTCTCGTCCACGGTGAAGCTCTGGCGGGTGGTGCCGGCGATGGGGATGGCGCGGCTGGAGATGCCCTCGGTGTCGAGCATGCGGCGCAGCGACTCCCCGGTGAGCCCGCCCACGGCGAAGATGGCGAGCGACTCGCCGCCCAGCCGGTGCACCACCCGCGACACGTTGATGCCGCCGCCGCCCGGGTCGAGCCTGGTGGGGCCGCACCGGAGCTTGTGCTCGCTCACGACCGTTGCCGTGGAGGTGCTGAGGTCGAGCGCCGGGTTGACGGTGATCGTGACGATAGCCCGCGTCGCGCCAGAGGTCGAACCCGCGATGGATGCCATGCCCCACTGTACGGCGCGCGTCCGCGGCGCGGAGGGATTTCGGAGCGGTCGGCACGACCCGCGAACAGGGACTGACCGTTCCGCCGATCCCCGCCTAGGTTCGACTGAGGACACCTAAAGAAAAGCGAGCCGATGCCCGAGAGTTTTGAACCCGTGCGAGTCTCGCGCTATTTCACCCGACCGAGCTTCTGGATCGCCGCTGGGCTGATTGCGGTGTTTGCCATCTTCGCCGTCCCCACCGGCGGCATCGGCGGGTTCCTCATTATGCTGGCCTTCGGATGCCTGCTCACGGGCTTGTACTCGCTCGTCACCGGGCGCCGGAGTTGGGCATCCATCCCGAGTCGCAGGGCTGCGGCGCTCGTCGTGGCGGCGTCGGTGTTCGCCGCCATCATCGGCGGGGCTCTCGTGCCGGCCGAGCACCGCGCGGACTCGGCGGCCAGGAGCGTTGCCCCCGCCTCGGGGCAGGCTCGGTTCGATTTCACCGCCGAATCGGCACCCGACCCGCGCCGGGTGACCGAGCCGACGGGCTCCGCGTCGACGGGTACCACGCTGGTGGTCATTGCCGATTCATCCGGCACCGATTCGACCGCGCTCGCCCTTCTCGCCAAGCTCCCGGTCAAGGGCAAGGCGCCGATGACGGGATATGCCCGAACGGTGATGTTCGGAGCGGCCTGGATCGACCAGGACCGGAACGGATGCGACACCCGCAATGACATCCTGAACCGGGACCTCGTGAAGGTGTCCAAATCGGGAGGCTGCCGGGTGATGAGCGGCGAGCTGGTGTCGCCGTACACGGGCAAGACGATCGATTTCGTGCGTGGGAATCGCACATCCACCGCCGTGCAGATCGACCATGTGGTGTCGCTCGGCGACGCCTGGCGCACCGGAGCGCAGCAGTTGAGCCAGGCGCAGCGGGTGGCCCTGGCCAACGATCCGATCAACCTGTTCGCGGTGGACGGCCGGTCCAACGAGCAGAAGAGCGACGGCGATACCGCCACCTGGCTGCCCGCCGCGAAGGCATTCCGCTGTGAGTATGTAAGCCACCAGGTGTCGGTCAAGGCGACCTACGGGCTCTGGGTGACGGTGGCGGAGCGCGCCGCGATGCTCCGTGTGCTGTCCACCTGCCCGGCCGAGGCTGCCGTCTCGTCGCCGTTCGCGTCGGCCCCGGCTCCGGCCGTAGTCGCTCCCCCGGTCGTCGCCGCGCCCCCGGTTGTTGCGCCGGCACCAGCGCCCGCTCCGGTCGCTCCGGCTCCCGCGCCTGCCCCGGCGGGAGTCGTCCATCCCGGCGCCTTCTGTTCGACCGCGGGCGCGACGGGCGTGACGGCGAAGGGCACCGCCATGCGCTGCACGACCACCGCCACCGATCCGCGGCTGCGCTGGCGTTCAGCCTAGGTACTGAGAGACTGGGGGCATCGATACCTCCACCGCCCTCACCGACTGGGCAGCGCTCTTCGCCCGAACGGCACCCGTCGCGATCTCCCCTCCGCTGCTGATCGGCATCCTTGTCGCGGCCGCGGCGCTGAGCATTCCGCGCGCAACCTGGCAGTACTTCGGGTTGTTCACCACCCTCGTACACGAACTCGGTCACGCGTTGGCCGCGGTGCTGTCCGGGCGGGTGGTGCACGGCATCCGGATCCGGCGCAATCATTCGGGCGACGCGCTCAGCAGCGGGCGGGGCGGCTTCGGCACCGTCGTGAGCGGCGTGCTCGGCTATCCGGCACCCGCCATCGTGGGCGCCGCGCAGCTCTGGAGCGTGTTCAACGGCTATACGGCCATCGCGCTGTTCGCGGGTGGAGTTGTGCTTCTCCTCACCCTGCTCGTGATCCGAAACGTGTTCGGCGCCCTGGTCGTGCTCGCCTCGGCGGCGGTGAGCGCGGCCCTCTGGGTCTACGCGACCCCCGCGGTGCAGAGTTATGCGCTGCTCGTGCTCGGGGCGGCACTGCTTGTCGGCGCGGTGCGCGGGCTCGCCACGGTGATCGGCGTGCACGTGCGACGCCGCGACCAGCTGCCCACCTCGGACGCGTACCTGCTTTACCGACGCACCGGGGTTCCCTCTGTCGTCTGGCTGGCGATCTTCGCTGCGCTGATCGGCGGATGCTGGCTTCTGACGGTCATGGCGTACCTGGCTCGATGACTGGCCTGGGCATCCCCGGCGACCCCAGCACCGTGTCGATCGGGATCTCGATCACCACGCGTCGGGGATTGACCCCGGGCTGCCGATAGCGCCGCGAGTACAGCTCCACGGCGTGGGCCACGGCTGCCGGATCCCGGTTGATCGCTGCGGTGCCGACGAAGGTGATCCAACGTCGACCGTCCACCTGCGCCACCGTCGCCTGCCCGGACCGCTCGACATTTCGCACCTTCTGGGTGCCGTCGGAGGTGATGATGCGCACGACGCCGCCCTCCACGGTGAACCCGACCGGCACCGAGTGGATGCGACCGGTCGGGCCGAGCGTCGACAGCACAGCAAGGTGGCGTTCGGTGACGAACTCCACGGCGTCTGACGTGAGCCCGGCGTTCACGCGGGCGTCCGGCGCGGCACTCTCGGCCGCACGAGCGCGTGGCTGGAGGCGAGGAGTTGCTCGACCAACTCCTCCGGAACTCCCTCGAGCCGCACCGTGACCCAGTGCCGCTTGTTCATGTGGTATCCGGGCGTGATCTGGGCGAACTCCGCCTGGAGGGCGACGCTCTCCTCGGGGTCGCACTTGAGGGTGACCGAGAGCGGCTCGGCGCCGAGAGCCGCGATGGCGAAGATCTTGTCGTTCCCGCTCGTTTTGAAGACGCTGGTCTCCTCGCCGAAGGGGAACGTCTCGGTCGCCTGGGGCAGGGCGAGGCAGGCGTCGCGGAGGTCATCCGGGGTCATGCGGCGGTTACTCCGCCGGGTCGGTGATGACGCCGGTGGGCTCGGAGGGCACCACGATGTGGGCCGTGCCGAGCTGCCGAGCGAGCGAGCGGCCGGCCTCGACGGCCTCCTCCCTGCTGGAGAAGCTCTCCGAGAGTTCTGGCTCGCCAATCACCCGGTTCACCCACTGGCCACCCTTGTCGATGGTTTCCACGTCGCCGTCAGGCATGGTCGCTCCGTTTCGTCAGGGTTACTCCCCTAGCCTGCCATCGTGGGCTCTTCTCCGCATGACATCTGTGCGTAAGAAGCTATCTCCATTGCCGCAAGGTGGTCGAACAAGCGCGCGAGTGAGGCATGGAATCGGCAGTGTCATGGGGAATTCCGCCCACTCCTGGCGCTAGGCGTGGGCACCGACGGTGACCTCGCCGATCGTGAGTTCGGCATCGCCCTCGAGGATCTCGCCGATTCGCTGCGTCTCCGCCTCGAGCTGGGCGCGCTGCCGGGCGCGCAGCGGCGAGAAAGACTCGACCGACACGGCAATGCGTCGTCCCGAGCGGCGCTGGTGCCAGATTCCGCCGACGGTCCCGTCGACGAGCAGCACCGGAAACACCCCGGCCTGGCCGTTCCCCAGCGCGCGCTCGGACGCGCGCCCGGGGAAGAGCATTGCCCTCGGGTGGGAACCGACAACATACGGATCGAAGTAGGGAAGCAGCCGGACGCCGCGCGCGAGCGGGTCTACCGGCTCAGCATCGCCGGAGTTGAGCCACGCCTCCGTTCCCTCAAGGCTCACCGGTTCCAGGTCGGAGCGGTCGAACACGCTCGACGCCCAGGCCACGGGAGCGGCGAGCCATTGCGCAAAGTCCCGTGGTGTGGCCGGACCGTAGACGTGCAGGTATCGACTCAGCAGCCCGAGAGCCGGATCGGGATCGGGCTCGCCAGCCATCGACGAGACGGGGGCCCGCGAGTAGGTGGTCTTGGGTCCGCGGTTGGGGCCGAAGACGACGACACCCGCGTAGGCGGCGGCGGCAATCGCCTGTCGCCAGCGCGGGGCCATCGAGCCGAACATCGGAACGACCGGGTCGGCCGCCCACGGGCCAGTGCGCTCGATGACCTCGGAATCGAGCTCGTCGATGGTGAGGCACGCACCATAGGGGGTGACCCCACCCGCAGCTGTCGGGGCGAGAGTGTCGAGATCGAGCGCGTCGGCGATCGCCTGAATCACCAGCGTGGTCTGCGCCGCGGAGAGCCGCGAGGCCTCCGGCAGGCCGCTGCGGGAGGGAATTGCGGAGAGCGCACCGTTCCACATCGCGAGGTCCGACGCGGGAAGCCAATGCACGGTTCCCCGCGGACCGTAGGTCTTCACGAGGGACTGGTCGGTCCAGAGCGCGCGCCGCACGTCGGAACGAGTGATCGCGGCCACTCTGATGCCGAGCTGCAGTTCGGCGGAAGAGGCGATCTGGGCGTGCACGCCACAGATCGCGGCCGCCACGGCGGGGATGCCGGCGGGCGCGGGCGCGTCGACGGGCGCAGTGAGGTGCTGGCGTGCCATCCGCCGTCTCACGACCTGGCGCCACGTCCAATTCATGCAATCAGGCTAGCCGGGACGGCCGACGGCGCCGCCCGCCCGTAGGTCATCCCAGGTGCGCGACGAGGGCGGCAAAGCTTGGGGAGGCGAGGGTCAAAAACGCCGCGATGTTGAGGAGCACGGTGCCCCAAAATGCCAGTTGAAAACTCACCTTGCGCGTCTTGTGACGCAGTCTCTGCTGGGCGAAGATCGACCCCGGCCACCCCCCGAGGAGGCCGAGCACGAGCAGAGTGCTCTCGGACGTGCGCCACCGTCCGGCCGTCGCCGCGACTTTGTCCGAGGCGTAGGTGAAAAAGCTGAGGACGCTCATCACGAGATAGAGCGCGATCGGCCAATACGGCACGGTCCACGCAACGCTGACGACCACGTAAAGCGCGATGAACGCGAGGATGGCCAGATAGCTCACCGGACTCTGGTTGGCCGGCCCGGGGATGCGGGGCGGCACTGCGGCGTGCTGCACGGCCGTGCGGCGCTGAGCGGCGCGATTCGTGGACTTGGGCACGGGCATCGCGACCGGTTTCACGCCTCTCGCCTGCTCCCGACCTCCCGCGCCGACGGACCTCTCAAAGGTCAGCAGCTCGCCGGTGAACGGTCGGGTGTCACGGTGCGCGAACGCGGAGATGTGCACGAAGACGGTGCTACCGCCGCCCGAGGGGGTGATGAACCCGAAACCGCGCTCGTCATTCCACGTGGTGAGGGTGCCTTCGAGGCGCCCGACGACGGGTTCTCGCGGGACGGCCATGAGTCGATCTTAACGGCAGGATCGGGCGCTCGACGGCAGCACGGCGCCCGTGCGCCGCCGCGTTCCGACCGCGCGGCGCCGACGACGGGTGGCCCGACTAGACCGTCGCGCCGCTCATCGCCTCGGCGGTGAGTTCCACGGACCGCAGCCGGTCGGCCACGTCCCGGGACTGGTGCGCCAGAATGAGCTCGTCGGCCGCGGTGGAGGCGGCGAAGTCCTCGAGCCAGGCGCGAACCTCGGCGGGTGTGCCCACGGCCGTGTAGCGCATCATGTTGGCGATGTTGCGCCCCTCCGGCGTGGTGAGGAACGCATCGATCTGGTCGTCGGAGTAGTCCGGAGCCGACGGCCCACGGGCGATCATGCCGCGCACCCGGGAGCGTCGGGTCGTCTCGAACTGGAGGGCGGCATCCGCCCCGTCCTCGGCGGCGATCACGTTGGCCGCCACGATCAGGTGCGGCTCCGCGAGTTGTTGCGACGGCTGGAAGTCGCGCCGGTAGGTCGCGATTGCCTCGTGCAGAGCATCCGGCGCAAAGTGCGAGGCGAACGCGTACGGCAGACCGAGGGCGGCCGCGAGCTGCGCGCCGAAGAGGGAAGAACCGAGGATGTAAAGGGGCACGTTGGTGCCCGCACCGGGGACCGCCTGCACGCCGGGGATTATCGACTCGCCGCGCAGGTAGGCCTGCAGCTCGAGCACGTCCTGCGGAAACTGGTCGGAGGCGCGAGGGTCGCGTCGCATCGCGCGGGCCGTGGTCTGGTCGCTGCCGGGAGCCCGGCCGAGACCGAGGTCGATGCGGTCCGGATAGAGCTCGGCGAGGGTGCCGAACTGCTCCGCGATGGTCAGCGGCGAGTGGTTCGGCAGCATGACGCCCCCCGAGCCGAGGCGGATCGTCGACGTGTGGGCGGCGATGTATCCCACCAGCACGCTCGTGGCCGACGACGCGATGGTGGGCATGTTGTGGTGCTCGGCGTACCAGACTCGCGCGTAGCCGTGCCGTTCCGCGGTCTGCGCGAGCGCTACGCTCGCGGCAAAACTCTCCCGAACGGTGTGCCCCGGCGCGATGGGGGCGAGGTCGAGAATGGAAAGCGGGATGGTCATGAAGCGAGCCTCTCTGTCGTGCGCCGCCGAGGCGCACTCCTCATGCCAACCGCGTCGACGCCCCAATCGTTCCCGATTCCGTAGACCTCGCCCGCGCGGCCACTCGATCCGCGATGAACGCCGCGTCCCGGCCGACTCCCCCGATGAGCCCGGAGGTGAGCGCGTACTGGAACGGCATCCCCACGAAATAGAGGCCGGGAACGTCGTCGACCACGCCGCGTCTGGTGGCCGGCAGCCCATCCTCGTTCAGCGGCAGGTCGGGCAGCCAGCGGAGGTCCGGGCGATAGCCGGTGGCCCAGATCACGGTGGCCGGGGATTCCGGCGACCAGACCGAACCGGCCTCTCCCGCGACGCGGCGGCCGCCATGCGCGCCGGTGATGCGGGGCAGGCGCGTGACTCCCGCGGCATCCAGTTGGCGCATCGAGACGCTGATGAGCGGCGCTCCCCGCTTGCCGAACCCCGCGGCGACCCGGCGGCCGGGCGGAGTGTCCACCGTGAGCAGGTTGCTCACCAACCACCAGTAGGGAGCCCCGGCGTAACGGAACACCGCATCCGGGATGTGCACCGTCGGCCGGCCGGCGATGGTCACCCGGTGGGTGGCCGCGAGTTCGAGCGCGATCTGCGCCCCGGAGGTGCCGGCGCCGACGACGAGCACGTCTCCCGCCGGCAGCTGCGACGGGTTGCGGTACTCCGACGAGTGCAGCTGTCGGATGCCCGGGTCGAGTTCCCGGGCGAAGTCGGGAACGCGCGGCAGCCGGTTCGGTCCGCCGGCGACCACCACCTGCCGGGCGCTCATCGGCCCCGCCGTGGTCGTCAGGACGAACCCGTCGGCGACGCGGCCGAGGGCGGTCACGGTGACGCCGGAACGGGTGGGCAGGGCGAACGCGGTCGCGTAGGCCCGCAGGTAGTCGGCAAACTCGTCCCGGGTGGCGGTGGAGTCGCGCCCGACGGGGTTGGGCATCCCGGGTAGCCCGCTGAACCTGCCAGGAGTGAAAAGTCGCAACGAGTCCCAATGCCGGCGCCAGCCGTCGCCGATGCGCTGCTCGCTGTCCAGGATCACGAACGTGCCGTCGAGCCGGGCGAGGTGGTACCCCGTGGCGAGGCCGGCCTGGCCGCCTCCGACCACGATGGTGTCGATGTGTTCCATGGCTCCTCCTTGAGTTCTCACTAGAATAGCGTTCTAATCAGTGGAACGCTATGCTAACTTTTGTGACCAACGAGGCCGTCCCGACCCTGCGCGAAGCTCAGGCCGCCGTGACCCGGCGGCAGGTGGTCGACGCGGCGAGCACGCTCTTTCTGGCCAACGGCTACGTGGGGACCTCGATCGGCGCCGTCGCGCGCCTCGCCGGGGTCTCGGTGCAGACGATCTACAACTCCGTGGGCAACAAGGCCGCGCTGCTCTCGGCGATGCTGGATTCCGCGGCGTCCGGGCCGGCGTCCCCGACCCCGGTTGCCGAATTCATGAGGGAGCGATCGCGCGCCGCCGTGGACGCCGCGGGGGTGGTCGACGTGCTCGCCGACTGGTTCGTGGAGGTGCACGGGAGAACGGCGACCGTCTGGGCGGTGATTCACCAGGCCGCCGCTGTGGACGGGGAGGCGGCCGCAGTGGAGCGCGCGCGCAATGAGCAGCGGTTGCGCAACTACCGGCTCGCTGCCGCCGACCTTCGATCGCGCGGATGCCTCGAGGGGCTCACCGACGACGAGGCAGCCGCGGCGATCTGGGCCATCGGCAACCCGGAGGCCTACCAGGTGCTGGTCGGCGGGGCGGGCTGGACGGTCGCGGCCTACCGCGACTGGGTGCGCAAGGCACTCGGAGGCGCGCTCGGCATCGTCTGAGCGGCACGTCGTGGGCATCGGTCGCGACTAGCGTTTCCGCAGCCGTCCGATGCCCGGCAGGAATCGGCCGACCCGCGCGGCGTAGTCCGCGAATTCCGCGTGTTCGGCGAGCAGCATCCTCTCCTCCCAGCGCGTCTTGAACGACAGCAGCAGCACCAGTGATAGCCAGGCGACGATGTGCCAGACCGAGTCGCCGAGCAGCGTCAGGCCCACGCCGCCGGCAAGGAGACCGGTGTAGATCGGATTACGCACCACCGCGTAGACGCCGCCGGTGACGAGCGACGCGTTCTGCTTCGGAATCGGACTCGCCGTGAGCGCCGGGCCGAGTCCCACGAGACCCAGGACGGCGAGCAGCAGCCCGGCAGCGACAACCACGACCGCAACCGCGACCACGATGCCGCTGACGGGCCAGAGCGTGCCGCGCGGCAAGAAGACCAGTGCGGCGAGCAGCACGAACTGCGCACCGACCAGACCGAACGCCAGCGCACGTCTCATGGGTCGAGGCTACGCCGTGACGCGCGGTGTTCTCTAAGGTGCGACCGAGCCGAATTCGCTACGCTGTGTTCTCGACGGCGGCCGTCGATCGTGCCGCCCGGCGCGGTTCGAGCGGCTCGAAGAGGGTGATGCGAATGCGCAAGGGGATCACGCTCCTCGTGCTGCTCGCCGGG
The DNA here is from genome assembly GCF_043726815.1 of Lacisediminihabitans sp. NCBI lineage: Bacteria > Bacillati > Actinomycetota > Actinomycetes > Micrococcales > Microbacteriaceae > Lacisediminihabitans > Lacisediminihabitans sp. The sequence goes on along the minus strand of NZ_JAYSJZ010000079.1, from coordinate 16,731 downwards.
CTCCTCGCTGCGGCGGTGGCCGGAACCGCCGTCTTCGCTCCGGCGATCTTCGCGCGAATCTGGAGCACGGCATCCGCTCCCGTCTGCCCATCTGCCACCACGATCACGGTGCGGGACATCTCCGTGCCGGCCGGTCCGGTGGCCGGGTACTGCCAGGACCGGCTCGCGAATGCTGCGCAGGTGATCGCGGCCGCGCGTTCGCTCGGCATCGGGCGGCACACCCAGGCCATCGGGGTGATGACCGCGATGGGCGAGTCCGGACTCCGCGTGCTCGACCACGGCGACGCTGCGGGAGCCGACAGCCGAGGGCTGTTCCAGCAGCGCGCCAACGGCGCCTGGGGCTCGCTCGCCGACCGGATGGACCCATACACCTCGGCTCTCAACTTCTTCAAGAAGCTCGTGACCATCCCGGGCTGGAAGAACATGACACCGGGCCAGGCGGCCCACGCCGTGCAGGTGAACGACGACCCGCATCACTACGACCGTTACTGGGAGCGCGCGCAGTTCATCGTGGAGGCGCTGGGCTCGTAGCCGCGTCCTCGGCCGGCTCGGCATCCAGCGCGGCGCGGGCGAGCAGGGTGGCTCCCGCGACCGCCGCCGGCATGATCACCACGGCGGCGAAGGGCACCAGGAACAACAGGTAGGTGGGGATGCCGAAGCCGAGAGCCGCGGCCCGGTTCGCCCCGAGAGCCCGGCGCCGCTGCCGCAGGCGCTGTCCGCGCGCGTCGAAGGCGAAGCCGGAGAGCTCGAGCGCCAGGATCCAGCCGCCGAGGAACGCCCCCAGCACCGGGACCACGGTCTGGCCGACCACGGGGATGAAGCCGCAGGCGAAAAGCAGCGCGCCCACGGCGACGGTGAGCCCGAACAGGCGGATGCCGCTGCCGATTCCGCGCGCGACCGCGCGCCAGGCGGGTTCGCCGAGGTCTGCGGGCTCCTCCCCCAGCGTCCGCTCCGTCGCCCGCCAGATCTTCTCGTAGAAGGGGTCGCCCACCGCGAGGGTCACCGCGGCGAAGGTGAAGACCGCCGCGAACGCCAGCCCGCCGACAAGTGCGGTCGCCGCGACAACCCGCATCGCCGTGCGCCACGGCTCACCCCACTGGGCTGCGAAGGGAACCGCCCAGGAGGCGATCGCCTCGAGGTTCACCAGCACGAGCACGAAAGCCGCCGTGTAGACGATGCCGACGATGAACGCCGGGATCGCCCCGAGCAGCATGAGCCTGGGCGAGGTCACCCAGAGACGGAGTCCGGAGCCGAGGTAGCCCACCCCGGTTCCGAATCGCCGCGCAACGCCCATGATCCGGCGCCCCGCTAGAGCAGGACCGAGAGCAGCAGCACGACGGCGAGCCCGACGACGGAGATGATTGTCTCCATCACGGACCAGGTCTTGAGGGTCTGTCCGACGGTGAGACCGAAGTATTCCTTCACCAACCAGAATCCCGCGTCGTTCACGTGGGAGAAGATGAGCGACCCGGCGCCGATCGCCAGCACGAGCAGCGCGAGGTGCGCGGGCGAGAGGCCGGCCGCGAGGGGCGCCACGATCCCCGCCGCGGTGACCGTCGCGACGGTCGCGGAGCCGGTGGCGAGGCGGATGAGCGCTGCGACGATCCAGCTCAGCACGAGCACGGACACGTTCGTGGCGATGGCGATCTTGGCGATCGCGGTGCCGGTTCCGCCGTCCACGAGCATCTGCTTGAAGCCGCCGCCGGCACCGACGATGAAGATCACCCCGACGATGGGCAGCAGGCTCTGCCCGATCTTGGTGCTGAGCGTCGACGCGCCGAAGCCCACGCTGGTGCCGAAGGTGACCATGGCCAGCAGCACGGCGAAGAGCAGCGCGAACACCGGGTCGCCCACGAAGTCGAGGAACGCGCGGATGCCGGAGCCGGCCGGCAGCCAGATGTCCGCCGCCGCCTTGACGAGCATGAGCACGAGCGGCGACAGCAGCGTGACGAGGGTGAGGGCAAAGGACGGCGTGCGCGTGGCATCCGAATCCTGGGCCCGCCCCGGCTTGCCGTCTGCCGTCGAGCCGCCGGTGACCGCGAGGGCCGCGCCCGCCGCGCCGATCGGCACCCAGCGCGCGGCGAGTCGACCGAACAGCGGCCCGGCGACGATCACGGCCGGGATCGCCACGAGAAGGCCGAGGGCGAGGGTGATTCCGACATTGGCGTGCAGGATTCCGATCGCGGCGAGGGGCCCGGGATGCGGCGGAATGAAGCCGTGCAGCACACTGAGCCCGGCCAGTGCCGGGATGCCGAGGCGCATGGCCGGTCCCTTGACGCGGTGCACGGCGAGCATCACGATCGGGATGAGCAGCACGAGGCCGATCTCGAAGAACATCGGGATGCCGATGATGGACGCGATGAGCGCCATCTTCCAGGGCAGGCTGGCCGGCTTTCCTCGCAGCAGGGTGTCGACGACGCGGTCGGCTCCCCCGGAATCGGCGAGAAGCTTGCCGAGCATGGCTCCGAGGGCGATGAGCACGCCGACGTAGCCGAGTACGCCTCCGACCCCGGTCTCAAACGAGAGGGTGATCTTGTCGAGGGCGATGCCGGAGGCGATCCCCACGAAGAGCGCCCCGATGGTGAGGGCCAGGAAGGCGTGGAACTTCGCCACCACGATGAGCAGAACGACCATCGCGATGCCGATCGCGGCCACCACGAGAACCTGGGTGTCGTGCGCGGTCCAGGGTTTGTCCGCCGGATTGACCGCCGCGAGGTGGCTGCCGGCTAATGCTGCTCGTTGGATGATGCTCACGGTGAATCCCCCGGTGGTCGTGGTCTGGCTTCGGGGCCGCTCTCGACCCCCGCCCGACGTTAGACACTACGCCTCATTTGAGGCGTGTCACCCCGCTGCCGCGACCGGGACATCCGCGCTGTAGGAGGCGGTGACCAGAATCGGAAGGTGGTCTGACGTGCCGCGCGGGAGGGTGGTCACGTTGTCGATCGTGAGTCCGATCGATGTTGCGAGGTCGAAGTGGCCTCGGAAGAACTTGTAGCGCGTGTAGGTGCGCCGATCGCTGAGGGTGAGGTCGTAGCCCGACTCGAGCATCCTCTCGTTGAGGTGGTTCTTGAAGATCGGGTAGTTGTAGTCGCCCACCATGAGGGTGGGCAGGTTGGGTCCAAGCACACGCAGCTGCTCGTGGGCGGCGGCGATCTGGTGCCGACGCAGGGAGTTGAGCGCGGTCAGCGGTGCGGCGTGGAACGAGGCGACCACGAGCTCCCGCTTGGCCGCCGTGTCGACCAGCCGGGTGGCGATGAGCCGCTCGTGGGCGGGCCGCAGCAGGCGGTCGTGCAGGGACTTCTTCAACTCGAAGGCCTGGGTCTTCACCGCGCTGAAGCGGTCCTCCCGGTAGTAGAGGGCGAGGCCGAGACGGTTCCGCAGGGTCGAATCGGCGAGGTGAAGCACGCCGAGATCCGACGGGAGCGCCGACGTGTCCGCCTCCTGGAGGCACAACACATCTGGCTCGAAGTCGGCGGCGAGAGCGGCGAGCTCGGTGCTCGCGCGATTCTTGCGGAGGTTGTAGCTGATGACCTGCACTCGTGACCTGCCCCGGGGATCGATGTTGCGACATTCCAGCCTAAGGTCAGTGGGCGTGCGGCGCCGACTCGGCGGGTGAAATGCTCAGAGCCGACCGGTGAACGCGCGGAACTGGAGCGACGCCTGCAACTCGTCGAGCCTGACCGACTGGAGGCGTTCGATCGCCCACGCCTGGCGGATGTCGCGCAGCCGGCCGGAGAATTCTGTGAGCGCAGCGGGGGCCGGGAGGGGAATGGGCATCGATATCAGGCTCTTCGCGGTGATCGAAGCCAGGGATCGGAGGGCTGCCCTCCCCGGGACGCTGTTGAGGTAGGCGGCAAGGAAGTCCCCCGCGTCCGCCAGGGCCGGCCGAATCCGGAGCAGCGGGGCGCCATAGGACGCCCCATCGCCGCGAAACACCGCCGCCTTCGCAATGGTCGCGGAGTTGCCGGTCCGGCAGAACAGGACGTCGCCGCTTCGCACCAGCCGGTTCTGGTCGGCCGATTCCAGGCCGCGCGAGTCGAGGCCGCGAGCGTCGGTGCCGGTCTCGGTGAGGCCGGCTGGATCGATTTCGCCGTCGAGGATGTTCGATGCCCGGATGAACGGCAGGGCAGCCCCGCCGCCCGGCTTCCCCAGGAAACCCGGGGTCGCCGACTCGATCAGGTCCCGGAGCCGACCTACTCGCTCGGCGGATTCCAGTAGATCCAGGAGAGTCGCGTCGACCAGTTCGTCGAGAAGGGCGATGGCTCTACGCCTCTGGTGCCGAAGCTGATCTGACTGGTCCAGAACGTCTGCCGCCCGGCGTTGGTCGGGTAGCGAAGGAACCGGAATCGACGACTCCCGCACCTGAAGATCGGAGACGACCGGCGTCGCGCCGCCGGTGGCAAGCCGCGTCATCTCGGCCACGAACGAGGGCGCCTGCACCCAGTGGAACAGGTAGCGGTCATCGATGAGCTCGGGCCTCGGCCGAAGCACGGAGAATGCGGTCGAGGCCGTCGCGCCCTCGAGCGGCGGAGAGACCGATGCCACACAATTCAGTGCGGGCCGCACGGTCGAGACCAGCACGTCACCGCGTCGCAGGCGTTGCCGGGCGCGGGAGGACGCCGCAGAAACGAGGGTGGGTTTCGGGGAGGAGACAAGCTTGGAAACCGCATCCACGGATCCGAGGTCGACGTACAGGAACTCCGGCGAACCGGGGTCCGGTACCGATGGCTCGACGATGTCGGTGACGTCCGAGATCCGCATCGCGGTGTTCACTGCCAGGCGCCCGGCTGGGGCGCGCCCGCCGGGAGCTCGCTCAACGATCGGGCGAGGGCGGCCGCGGCCTGCTGGATCTGCAGCTCGAGCCGAGCGATGTCGATGAGGATGTCGTTGGGCGAGCGATGCACGACGCGCTCGGCGGGCACGACGCGATACCGGTTGAAGGTGAGGTCGTAGTCGTGCTCGGCGATCTCCTCGCGCGGCACGAGAAACGACTGCGCGGTGCGTGGGCGTTTGTGCTCTGAGACTTCGGGAGGCGATCCCTCTGCCTCGGCCGAAAGAGATCGCCAACGGAACAGGAGGTCTGGCAGGTCGTTCGATTCGCTCGGCAGGCCACTCTCGCCGGCGGTGATACCGTCCGCCCGCACGTCGTAGAACCAGACGTTCTTGGTGACGCCGCCCCGGCGAACGAGGAGGATCGACACAGACTGGCTGCCCGCCGACGGGGAGCTTGGGCGCACGGCGCCGGCAGGAAGGCGCACGACGGCCTCCAGCGAGTGCTCATCGACGAGCGTGCGCTTCAGGTCCCTGTGCGCCTTCGTCGTGCCGAACAGCACGGTGTCCGGCACGATGATCGCCGCGCGGCCGCCGTCGCTCACCAGGCGCAGGCTGTGGGCGACGAAGAGAAGGTCGGTCTTTCTGGTCTTGACCACGGAGAGCAGCTGCTTCGCCGCGACGAGGTCGCGCGTACCGTCCGTCGGCGGGTTCGCGAAGACGAGCGAATACCGGCCGCCACCGCCCTCCTCAGCCAGCGAGTCGCGGTGCAGGACCTCGGGGTTCTGCACCCCGTGCAGTCGGAGGTTCATGCGTGCGATGCTGCACAGTGCGGCGTCGGAGTCGACGCCGGTGAAGGCGGCATTGTTGAAGTGCTCGCGCAGGTCGGTGTCAAGCCAGGCCGTGGGGTGGTGATCGCGCAGATAGTCGGCCGCGGTCACGAGGAAGCCGCCGGTGCCGACCGCCGGGTCAATGATGGTGTCGGTGGGCGTCGGGGCGGACATCTCGACCATGAGAGAGACGATGTGGCGGGGTGTCGGGGCCGTTGGCGATGCCCCGGACTCGCCGAGCTTGCCGAGCAGGTACTCGTAGACGCGCTCCTGGGTAGCGCGGTCCCGCATCGGCGCGCTGTCGAGAAGCCCCACGACCTCGGAGCGGAGCTCCGGACTGCGGAACGCCGACGTGACGCTGGCGCGATCGTCGAGCAGGCTGGTGATCTGTTCGATCGCCTCGAGCGGATCCACTGCCCCGGCCCGTTCGAAGGCGTGCAGCACCTCATCCACGTGGTCGGTGAGTTCCGCTGCGAACAATTGCGGGTTCCTTTAGGGTTCGGGCCCTGGGTCGAGTACCAGTCTTTCGAACCTACCCGGATGGGAGTGCGCGGGGGCAGTCCCAGAACGGGGTGGGCGCCCCCGCGGGAGGGTATCGGCGGCACTCGTGGTCGGAGGCCCGTGAGACGATTGGCGGATGCCGTCCGAAGCCGCTCCGCTGGTGGACGTGAGCGACATCATCCGCCTCGTCGGACCCGACGCCTTTCAGCGCGGGCAGGGCTATGCCAGGCTCGGCGCCGTCCTCGAGACGCACTGGGACGCGGAGGCCAACATCCTCACCGGGACAGTGCGCGGCACGAGGCCGCAGCCCTACCAGTGCAGCGTGCTGCTGGCGTCCACCCCGGGTGGTCGACTTCGGCCGACCAGCAGCATCTGCAGCTGCCCGGTGGACGTGGATTGCAAGCACGTGGCGGCGACCCTGCTGGCGAACAATGCCGCCCAGGTGCGCGGGCTCGACCAGGTGCAGGCCGCGAGCGGACTCGTCGGCGCCACACCCGCCACCGGTTCGGCGGGCTGGAAGACCGCGCTGTCCGATCTCGCCGGTTCCTCCCCCGCGTCTCCTCGCGGCGCGGCGCACACCCCGATGGCTCTCCAGTTCGAACTCCGGGAGCAGCTCCCCCGGTCCCGCAGCCGCTGGAACGGCCCGACCGCGAGGCCGGCCGGTGCGGTGGTCGATCCGACGGCGACCCACCGCCTGGGGGTGCGCCCGGTGATCCGGAGCAAGACCGGCAATTGGGTGCGCTCGAACATCACCTGGAATTCCCTCGCCTACCTCAGCAATCGACTCGAGCTCGAGCCACGCCAGCAGCTCTGGTTCGCCCAGTTCGCGGCCCTGCACCGCGCCACCCGGGAGACCTACAGCGGGCAGGAGGCCGACTGGCTCTACCTCGACGACTTCCAGAGCCCACTGCTGTGGCGCCTGCTCGATGATGCCCGTGAGATCGGCATCTCGCTGGTGGGCAGCAAGAAGGACGTCTCCGTCTCCGTCGGCGCCCGGGCCGAGCTGAGCATCGATGCGAGCGCGGACCAGGGGGGCGACCTGAGGCTCGCGACCGTGCTGGAGATCGACGGGGCGAGGCATCCGGTCTCCGCTGCGGCCACCGTCGGCGACCACGGGATCTATGCCTGGGCCGTCGCGCCGTGGACGTTCACCATCGCCCCGACGGAACGGGCAATCGGGCCGGATCAGCGGCGGCTGCTCGGCCAGGCCGAGCTCGTCGTGCCGCGAGACGACGTCGACGAGTTCCTGCACGACTTCTACCCCGCCCTGCGCCGGAGGCTCGAGGTGACGAGCGTCGACGACTCGGTGACGCTTCCCGAACTCGCCCGTCCCGAGCTGCTACTCACCGTCACCTTCGCACCGAAACAGACGATTCGGCTCGAGTGGGCCTGGCTGTGCGACGGAACTCGCAGCTCGCTGCGTGATGCGGTCATCGACGACGACCAGGCCGAGATCCTCGCGCGGGTCGAGCACCTCACGGGCAGTCTCGAGCCGACCGCCACTCTCCAGGGACTCGCCGCCGCGGAGTTCGCCGGCACCGTGCTTCCCACGATCGAGGCGACCGAGGGGGTGACGATCGAGACCGTCGGCGAGCGTCCTGACTATCGGGAGCTCACCGACCTGCCGAGGCTCACCGTGAAGACCGTCGAGACCGACAAGCGGGACTGGTTCGACCTCGGCGTCTATGTCACGGTCGAGGGTCGGGACATCCCGTTCACCAAGCTCTTCAAGGCGCTGTCCAAGGGGCAGAAGAAGCTCCTCCTCGTCGACAACTCCTACCTCTCGCTCGACCAACCCGTCTTCGACGACCTCAAGCTGCTCATCGAGGAGGCGAGCGCCCTCGCGGAGTGGGAGACCGGCCTGCGCATCAGCCGCTACCAGGCGAGCCTCTGGGCAGACTTCGAGGATCTCGCCGACGAGACGGAGCAGGCCGTGTCCTGGAGGGAGGCCGCCGCCGGACTCCTCGCCGTGGAGTCGGTCGAGACGACTCCGCTTCCCGCTGGGGTGAACGCCACCCTGCGGCCCTACCAACAGGACGGCTTCAACTGGCTCGCGTTCCTCTGGCGGCACCGGCTCGGCGGGATCCTCGCCGACGACATGGGACTCGGCAAGACCCTCCAGGCGCTCGCGCTCATCGAGTACGCCCTGAGTGACCGTCAGAACATTGACAGTCGAAACGAGCAACGTCGTCCGTTCCTCGTGGTGGCGCCCACGTCCGTGGTCTCCAACTGGGTGACCGAGGCCGGTCGCTTCACGCCGGGCCTCGCGGTGCACGCCATCACGGCGACCGAGTCGAAGAGCCGCACGTCGATCGCGGCGCTCGTGACCGGGCCGGACGCGCGCGCGGACGTCGTGGTCACCTCGTACGCCCTCTTCCGGCTCGACTTCGACGCCTACCAGGCGCTCGACTGGGGCGGCCTCATCCTCGACGAGGCGCAGTTCGTGAAGAATCACGCCTCGAAGGCGCACGAATGCGCCGTGGAGTTGCGGGCGCCGTTCAAGCTCGCCATCACGGGCACCCCCATGGAGAACAGCCTCACCGACCTGTGGGCGCTGTTCGCCATCGTCGCCCCCGGCCTCTTCGCCTCCGGGCGCCGGTTCGACGACGAGTATGTGCGCCCGATCAGCGGAAAGCCCGGCAGTCAAGCGCCCGGCGGTGCCGGCTCACGCGGCCGCGCCGCCCGGTTCGCGGTCTCCGTCACCGAGGCCGAGGCCTCCGCGCACGCGGCCGAGCGACTGGCGCGGCTTCGGCGTCGCATCCGTCCGCTCATGATGAGGCGCACCAAGGAACTCGTCGCCACCGAACTCCCGGCCAAGCAGGAGCAGATTCTGCGCATCGACCTCGCCCCGCGGCACCGCAAGCTCTACGACACCTTCCTGCAGAAGGAGCGCCAGAAGCTGCTCGGTCTCATCGAGGATCTCGACCGCAACCGCTTCATCGTGTTCCGATCGCTGACCCTGCTGAGGATGCTGAGCCTCGACGCCTCGCTCGTCGACGAGGCGTACGCCGACATCCCCTCGTCGAAGCTCGACGCGCTGCTCGAACAGCTCGACGACGTGGTGGCCGAGGGCCACCGCGCCCTCATCTTCAGCCAGTTCACCTCGTTCCTCGGCCGGGCCGCCGAGCGGCTGGACGCCGCCGGAATCCGGCACGAGTACCTCGACGGGTCGACGTTGCACCGCCCGGAGGTGATCGCGCGGTTCAAGAACGGTGACGCCCCGGTCTTCCTGATCAGCCTCAAGGCCGGCGGATTCGGGCTCAACCTCACCGAGGCCGACTACGTGTTCCTGCTCGACCCGTGGTGGAACCCGGCGACCGAGTCCCAGGCCGTTGACCGCACGCACCGAATCGGACAGACCCGCTCCGTGAACGTATACCGTCTCGTCTCCACCGGCACGATCGAGGAGAAGGTGATGGCGCTGCGCGACCGAAAGGCGGCGCTGTTCGACGCGGTGATGGATGACGACGCCCTGTTCTCGACGGCCCTCACGGCCGACGACATCCGTGGCCTGCTCGACGGCTGACAAGCCCCTATCGTTGAGGGACATGATTACGAGACGTGAAGCCGCCCTGCGGCTGGATATCCCCCTCGAGATGGCGCACCGCCATGGCATCCCCGCGAAGTTGAGCGAGGCGGAGTTCGCCGAGCTCGAGGCGAACCCTCCCGCATGGCTGCAGCAGTCGCGCGCCAACCGCACCGGAAAGAAGCCGGTCTGGGTGCAGCTGAAGTGCGACGTCTGCGGGTTCACCGAGGCGGCGCGACCGAAGAAGTGGTGGCCGGCCTTCACCTACCTGAGCTGCGACTTCCATCTCGCGGAGGAGCTTCCGCCGCCCGCGCCGACAGTGCACCGCCGGGAGATCGACGGGATCGGCAGCCGGTTCGTGGGGATCGTGGACGAGAAGGCCTAGGCCGCCGTTCCGCGAGGGGCGATCAGACCGCGCCGTCGTCCACCGGCTGGAACCATGGCGGGTATACGGCCACCTTGGGCTTCGTGGGCGAGGCCTTGAGAATCGCCTTCACGGCGTCCCGGGCCTTGTCGTTCGCCACACCGATGAGGGTGACGAGTTCGAACGGAACGGCATCACGCACGAGGTACTCGGCGTGCAGGATCGAGTCCTCGTCCGCGCGCAGGCGCCGCAGCATCCGCTCGGCCGCCTCCGGGTTCGAGCCGAACCGGGTGAGCACGTGTGCCGCGTCCCCGTCGGTCACGGCGGTGTCTACCTCGGTGTCCACGATCTTCTTGACCGTGGTCACGAGAAGCACGAAGTCCGACGGCGCGGTGTCGGCGATGTCTGCCGACAGGCGCGGGTCGGCGACTCCGGTGCGGATGCTCTGCCAGATGCTGGCGTTCGGGGACAGCACGAACGGCACGTAGTGGGCGACGCTCGGGCCCTCAGAGCCGGCGACGAGGGTGCTGCGACGGGACTCGCGAGCATCGGTCGAGGAGATGTCCACGGCGGGACGCGAATCCCACGCCTCGCTCAGGTCGGAGAGGATGCCGCTGCCGAGGATTCCGGACAGGTTGGTCATGTGGGTGACGTGATAGATGCGCTGCTCGCCCACGTCGTCGAGCGGAGTGGTGGACAGCCGGCGCGGGGCCAGCGTGCGTCGCGGTGCGGCACGGGAGGAGAGCTTGGGTCTGGTGGGAGTGCGCGTGCTGGTGGAGACGACGACGTCGACCTCGGGTGCCGGTTTCGGATAGCACTGGTCGCAGAGGCCGGCATCCAATCCATGAATACATTCGTCGGCCACGGCAGAACCCTTCGTAAGCGCGGCGCCCCGCTCGAGCGCTACCTGTCCACGTTACGTGCAATTCGACACACAATTCGCCCAAAGTGGCCTCGAATCCCGTCTTTCCTTGGATTCCAGCGGGGCGTACCGTGCGATTACCGCAACATTGAAGGAGCAGCAATGGCGAACCTGACGGCCGCCGACCTCGGAATCGATGTGACGCACGCCGAGGCGGATGCGCTGTTCCGTTGGTTTCTGGCGAGCCTGCTCTTCGGCCGACCGATCAGGCAGGAGGTTGCCGCGGAGACCTGGCGGGTGCTGATCGCGCACGGGCTCACCTCGCTGGACAGCTTCGCGGACTACGACCGGGAGAAGCTTCGTGCCCTGCTCGACGAGGGACACTACGCGCGCTTCGACTACCTGATGACCGACGAGTTGCACGAGGTGATGGCCACGGTGAAGCGCCACTACGGTTCCGTGAGCGCCATGGTCAAGACGTCCGGCTCCCGCAAGGAACTGAGCGAGAGGCTCTACGCCCTGCCGGGCGTCGGACCGAAGACCCTCGAGATCTTCTTGCGCGAGGTGCCGGATGCGGTGATCGGCAGTCGGTAGTCCGCCGTCCTTTCGCGCTCTGCATACACTCGGTGGATGCCCGACAACACACGACCCGCCGGCGACGGGGTGGATCCCCTCACCCGCGCCGCCCGCCTGCTGCTGGATCGGCTCTCGTCGGAGTACGACGTGACCGTCTCGCCGCTGCCGGGCTACCGCCACGACGGGGCGGCGGTGAGCGAGGCCGTGCTGGTCGTGCCGGCCGAGCCGCACGGCGCGCCCGTCGTGCTCGCCTTCACCATCGAGCCGAGGGTGATCGTGCACGCTGGCGCCCTGCACGAGTTCTGTTTCCCGCCCCTGGACAACGCGCGGGAGGATCCGGCGAGCCTCATCGGACAGCTGGAGGACCTGATCCTCACGATCGTGACCGGCGGCTACACGGAGACGGTGGACGGCAGCATGGTGAGCTTCACTCTGCGTCACGCCAACGGCTGGCAGTCCGGGGAGTGTCACAGCGGCCAATTCCCGGCGGAACGAGTCGCCGAGGCCCGAACTACGCTCGCGGCGTCACCGGGCGGCTGGGCTCCATGGCCGCGTCGGCCGGCCGCGCGACCCTAGTCGGGCAACACCCAGCTCTCCACACTGCGCTTCTCCAGGAGGGGCACGATCTGCCCGAGCACGAGCCGGGCGAAGTGCTCGGTCTCGCGGTGCAGGCCGAAGTCGGCCTCCGATCGGTAGCGCTCGATGAGCACCAGGTCCCGGTCGGTACCCAGCTTCAGGTAGGCGTCGAAGGCGAGGCAGCCCGGCTCCGCTCGGCTGGCCGACGCGAGTTCCGCGACGAGCGCCAGCACGTCGGCCTCGTTGCCTTCGGCGATCGTGTACTGGGCGAGTGCGAGGAACATCGGTCTACCTCTCGGAGGGAGTGGACGGGGCGAGGAACGCGCCGATCGCCGCCGCGAGGGCGGCGGGGTCCTCCACGCCGCACAGCTCGCGGGCTGAGTGCATGGAGAGCAGGGCGATTCCCACGTCGAAGGTGCGGATGCCCAGGCGGGTCGCGGTCAGCGGACCGATCGTCGACCCGCACGGCACCGCGTTGTTCGACACGAACTCCTGGTAGCCGACCCCGGCCTGCCGGCAGGACCGCGCCCACTCCGCGGCCCCGAAGGCGTCGGTGGCGTAGCGCTGGTTGGCGTTGATCTTGAGGAGGGGGCCCCGACCGACCACCGGGCGGTTCGCCGGATCGTGCCGCTCCGGATAGTTCGGATGAACGGCATGGCCCGCATCGGCGGAGAGGCACCACGACCTCGCGAACGCGCGGGCGCGATCCGATTCCGTGGCGTCCGGCTTGATACGGGCGAGAATGTCGGCGAGAAACGGTCCGCTCGCGCCGGACCGGGTGTCTGAGCCGACCTCCTCGTGGTCGAAGGCGGCGAACACGGGGATGTCGTCGAGCCCGTCTGAGCCGGCCTCGGCGAGTGCGATCAGGGCGGCGAGTCCCGCGTGCACTGACGAGAGGTTGTCGAGCCTGGCCGAGGCGAACAGGGCACCATCGAGGCCGAAGACGGCGGAGGGCTGGGTATCGGCGACGACCACGTCGTAGCCGACCACGTGCCTGCCGGCCCGGCCGACGAGGCCGGCGAGGTGGGCGATCACGTCGGTGTCCGCGGCGCTGCCGACGCCGATCACCGGGTTCAGGTGGGACTGCGGATTGAGCGTGAGCCCGTCTGAGTTCACTCCCCGATCGAGGTGCACGGCGAGCTGCGGGAACCGCAGGAAGGGGCCGGTGCGCACGAGGGCGCTGCTGCCGTCGTCGAAGACGAGGCGACCGGCGAACTCGAGCTCGCGGTCGAGCCAGGAATTGAAGAGCGGCCCGCCGTAGACCTCTACTCCGGCCTGCAGCCAGCCCTGGGATCCCGTGGTCGGCTTCGGCTTCAGCTTGAATCCGGGCGAATCGGTGTGGGCCCCCACGATGCGGAACGGTGTGGCGGGGCCGGCGCTCGGCGGCAGGATCCAGGCGGCGATCGCGCCATCTCTGATCGCGAAGTAGCGGCCGGGGCCCGTCGCCCAGTGCTCCGCCTCGTCGAGCGCGGTGAATCCGGCCGCCTCGAGCCGCCTCGCCGCCTCGGCGGCCGCGTGGTAGGACGACGGTGACGCCCGAACGAAGCTGGCGAGGTCGTGCAGGTGGTCGGCCGAGGCGGGGGAATCGCTCATGGGCCAATTCAAGCATCCGGGTGGAGTCCGTGCGTTCGGCCGCGGCCGCACTCGCGTTTCTCCGGAGGTTTCGCCGCTGGGGCACCCCATCCGTCCCCAAATCGGCGGCGTGGCTGCCTCGCGCGCCAAAACCTCCGGAGAAGCGCTGGTCGCCGGGGATCGGGCCGGGGCGCCTGGGGCACCGATAGCCTGAGGGGATGACGTCCGAATTCCAGCGCACCCCGATCGATTCCCGTTCCCACGAGCGACTCGCCGCCGAGGGCCTGCGGCTCGACCTCGTCGACCCGGGCGACCGGGCGGCCTTCGACCTCTGGTTGCGGGCCGAGGCGCGCGGGTTTCACGGCCCGCGCCCATCCGAAGAGTCGCTGGGCGAGCAGTTCGCCGGCTATGCGGACCGACGCACCAGCGGGGTGTGGGACGAGACGGCCGCCGAGCCTGACTCGCCCGTCGCCACCGTCAGCTCCTGGCCGGCCGAGCTCACGGTGCCCGGCCGGCGCTCCGTCACCGCCTGGGCCATCAGCGCGGTCACGGTCGCTCCGACCCATCGCCGGCTCGGCATCGCCCGGGCGATGCTCGAGGCCGAGTTGCGCACCGCGCACCGGCTGGAGGTTCCCGTGGCGATGCTCACGGTGTCCGAGGCAACGATCTACGGCCGCTTCGGGTTCGCCCCTTCTGCCATGACCGCGGATTGGCGCATCGACACCACGCGGGCGAAATGGACCGGCAAGGAGGCGTCGGGCAGGGTGCAGTTCGTGTCGCTCGAACACCTGCGCGACGAGGGACTTGCCATCGTGGAGCGGGTGCGGCTGCGGACGCCGGGTCAGATGGAGTTCGGCGGCCAGCTCTGGACGCGGCTCTTCGGGCTAGTCGGAGACGACAAGGACGCGGCCAAGCACCTGCGCGCGGTACGGTTCGACGACGCGGCCGGCGTCGCCCAGGGCTTCGCGGTCTATCGGATCACCGAGTCGCCGACCGACTTCGCCGCCCACACCCTCGACGTGAAGTTCCTCGTCGCGGCGACCGATGATGCCTACGCGGGCCTCTGGCGCTTCCTGCTCGAGCAGGATCTCGTGAGCGAGCTGACGGCGACGCTGCGCCCGGTCGACGAGGCGGTGCTCTGGCAGGTGTCCGACTTCCGGGCCGTGCGGGTGGCCCAGCGGCGGGATCACCTCTGGACCCGCATCCTGGATGTCACGGCGGCGCTCGAGGCTCGGCACTACTCTCGCTCCGGTCGCACGGTGCTCGAGGTGAGCGATCCGCTCGGTTTCGCGGCCACGCGCGTGCTGCTCGACGTCGCCGCCGACGGTTCGGCGACCGCCGCGCCGTTCGACGGGGACGTTCCGGACGACGCGGCCGCGGTGGCTCTCTCGGTCAACGCGCTCAGCGCGCTCTACCTCGGCGGGGTGTCGGCGGTGTCACTGACGATCGCTGGACGGATCACCGAGTTGCGCGAGGACTCGGCACTCGCGGTGGACCGCACCTTCCGCTCGTCGGTCGAACCGTGGTTGAGCATCTGGTTCTAGCCGCGCCGACCGGATGACGCGACGAAGCTCGGATGATCGGAGGCGGCCACCGTGCGAAGGTCTTGCCCGAACTCGAAGGTGGCGGTGACGAAGCCGCCGCCGAGCGCGTCGTGCAGCCAGTACTTGGCGTCGTCCCACATCCGATGCACCGGAATGGCGCCGATCGGAAACCACTCCGGGGCCAGCTCGTCCGACTCCCGAGGCAGGCCGGACCAGTCGCGGGTGACGAACACCCAGGACTTCTGGCTCCAGGCCGGCCGATGCGGAAACGGGTAGGTGAGCTCCCCGGCGAGCCTCAGGCCCTCCGCGGCCACGACCACTCCGGTCTCCTCCGCCACTTCCCGGATGATCGCCTGCACCGGCGTCTCCCCGGATTCGATCTTGCCACCGGGGCCGACGAGGTTACCCTCCCCCAGGCCGAATTTCTTCGCCCCGAGCAGCACCTCGTCGCCAGATGCACCGGATCGAATGAGGTAGCAGACGCACACCTCGGGCAATTCCATGCAGCGAGCCTAGCTGTACTGCTCAGGGACGTTGGTTGATGTGTGATGTGTTGATATGAGGAAGACCTCCGGTGGAGGGTGGAGCTGTCTAGGTCCCATTCCTCAATCCGGAGGTCTTCGTGTCTCACGCTAATGCTGCTCTTGCTCCTGTTCAAAGGTTGCGCATCGCGCGGCTGATCGTCGATGAGGGGTGGCCGGTCGCTCACGCGGCCGTGTTCTTCCATGTTTCCTGGCCGACCGCGAAACGGTGGGCCGACCGGTATGCGGTGATGGGCCGCGACGGGGTCCAGGATCGCTCCTCGAGGCCGCACCGGTCGCCGAACCGCACGAGTCAGGCCATGGTGCGCAAGATCGTGCATCTGAGATGGAAGAAACGATTGGGACCGGTCGCGATCGGAGCACGACTCGGGTTGCCTCCCTCAACCGTCCATGCCGTGCTGGTGCGATGCAGACTCAACCGCCTGCACCATGTCGACGTTCGAACCGGGGAGCCCATCCGTCGCTACGAACACGACAAACCCGGGGCGATGATCCATGTCGACGTGAAGAAGCTCGGTAACATCCCGGACGGCGGCGGCTGGCGGTTCGTCGGCCGCCAACAAGGCGGTCGCAACCGGGCAGCGACCCCGGTGACGGCCAAGAACAAGTCCCGGCAGCCTCTGATCGGCACCGCATTCGTCCACACCGTCATCGATGACAACTCCCGAGTCGCCTATGCCGAGATCCACGACGACGAAACAGCTGCGACCGCGATCGGCGTCCTGCGCCGGGCAGTCAGCTGGTTCGCCGCCCGCGAGGTGAGGGTCGAACGTGTGCTCTCCGACAACGGCTCCGCCTACAAATCTCATGCCTGGCGGGACGCCTGCGCCGAGCTCGGAATCACGGTCAAAAAGACACGCCCCTACCGGCCGCAAACGAACGGGAAGATCGAACGCTTCCACCGCACCCTCGCCGACGGGTGGGCCTTCTCCCGCCACTACAACTCCGAGTCAGCCCGCCGAGCAGCGCTCCCCGCATGGCTCCATGACTACAATCACCACAGACCCCACACCGCCATCGGAGGCAAACCACCCATCAGCCGGTTAACTAACCTCCCTGGGCAGTACA
>NZ_JAYSJZ010000078.1:0-120523 GCF_043726815.1 Lacisediminihabitans sp. | reverse complement strand
GCCGATCGCGGTCTGGTTCTTCACCTCGCGCGAGGTGTTGGCCGCCTTCTGGAAGAGCCGTTCGAGACCGGAGGATGTCGTGCCGGTCGCGCGCGCCTGCTCGAGGGCCCGACGCACCTGTCCGGAGATCTCATCCTCCCCGACGATCACCGACTCGAGCCCGGAACTCACCGAGAAGAGATGTTCGGCCACGGCGTCGCCGCTGAGCACGGTCAGTGTGTCACGAAGCGCTGCGGGGTCGATTCCGCTCGCCGCGCTGATGACCTGCACCGTGTTCTCCAGCGCGACGGCGGTCGCCGCGGTGAGCGGCTCATCGATCTCGAGGTACGCCTCGAATCGATTGCAGGTGGCGAGCACGACGGCGCCCGACACGAAATCGCCGTCGTTCACCAGGGTGCCGGCCGCCTGGGGCGCACCGATCGAGAGCTTCTCGAGAATCTCGAAGCTCGCGTTGCGATGGTTGGCGGACAGACACAGAAGCACTACCACAGCCTACGTCTGGAAGCAGAGGTCGCTCAGCGGACGGCACTCCCAGCCCACTCGCCCATACTTAATCACGTGAACCTCCCAGCCAGTCATCCCCTGATAGACGGCCGCACGGCTGATTCGCCGCTCATCCGGGCCTATCGCGGTGATCGTCCGTCGACCACGCCGGTGTGGTTCATGCGCCAGGCCGGTCGCTCGCTGCCCGAGTACCGCGCCCTGCGGGTCGGCACCAAGATGCTTGACGCTTGCCTCGACCCCGAGCTGTCGAGCGAGATCACCCTGCAGCCGGTGCGACGCCACGGCGTTGATGCGGGCATCTTCTTCAGCGACATCGTCGTGCCGCTGAAGCTGGCCGGAGTCGATGTCGACATCGTGCCGGGCCGCGGTCCGGTGCTCGGCGCTCCGATCCGCAGTGCAGCGGATGTCGCGGCCCTCCGCCCCCTCGACCCGGACGCCCTCGCCCCCATCATCGAAGGCGTCGCACGCACTGTCGCCGAGCTTGGCACGACCCCGCTCATCGGATTCGCCGGGGCCCCATTCACCCTCGCCGCCTACCTGGTCGAGGGCGGCCCGTCCAAGGATCACCTGCGCGCGCGCACCCTCATGCACGCCGACCCCGCCGCCTGGGATGCCCTGCTCGGCTGGGCGGCTGACGTCACCGGTGCCTTCCTGCGCACCCAGGTGCTCGCGGGGGCGAGCGCCGTGCAGCTCTTCGACTCGTGGGTCGGGTCGCTCTCCGTCGTCGACTACGAGTCGCGCGTCGCCCCGTTCTCGGCCCAGGCGATCTCGCATGTGAAGGACCTCGGCATCCCGGTCGTGCACTTCGGCGTCGGCACCGGGGAGCTGCTCCGATCGATGCACGCGATCGGTGCCGACGTGATGGGGGTCGACGATCGCATCCCGCTCGACGAGGCGTCGCGGCGGCTCGGTTCGGATGTTCCCCTGCAGGGCAACATCAACCCCGCGTTCCTCGCCGCTCCGTGGCCGGTGCTGGAGCGGCACGTGCTCGACGTGATCGAGCGGGGACGCGCCGCGAGCGCCCACGTGCTCAATCTTGGTCACGGAGTGCCTCCGGAGACCGACCCGGATGTGCTCACCCGCATCGTGGAGCTCGCGCATGGCTGGAATGCCCATGCCTGATGTCGTTGTCGTCGGCGGCGGGATGGCGGGGCTCGTGGCGGCACGCGACCTCGCCGCCGGGGGCCTGTCGGTGACCCTGCTGGAGGCGACGGACCGGCTCGGCGGCAAGGTGGCGAGGCACACGGTCGGCGGCCTCGAGCTGGACGCGGGGGCCGAGAGCTTCGCCACCCGGAAGGGAACCGTCGCCGCACTCGCCGCCGAACTCGGGCTCGAGCCGGCGATCGTTCAGCCGAACCCGGCGGGCGCGTGGCTGCAGCCCGCGACCGGAGCGGCGCTCCCCCTGCCCAAGACGGCGCTCCTCGGCATCCCGGGCACCCCGCTCGCGGCCGACGTGATCGCGGTCGTCGGGATGCGCGCCGCCCTTCGGGCCCAGCTCGACGAACTCATGCCGAGCGCCGTGGCCGCGAAGGAACGCACCCTGGGCGCCCTCGTGCGGCGCCGGATGGGGGACGGCGTGGTCGACAGCCTCGTGGCCCCGGTCGTGATCGGCATCCATTCCCGGCATCCGGACGAGCTCGACGTCGACGTAGTGGCGCCCGGGCTCCGCAGCGCGCTGCGCGGCGCGGGCTCGCTCGCCCACGCGGTGCTGAGGCTGCGGGATGCCGCACCGGCCGGCACCGCCGTCTCGGGAATCGAGGGCGGCATCTACTCGCTCGTCGAGGCGTTGGCGGCCGACCTGCGCCGTCGCGGGGTCGTGATCCGCACCGGGGCGGTGGTCTCGGCGGTCGATGCCGGCGGCGTGACGCTCGCCGGCGACGACGGCGAACGGATCGACGCCCGGCGGGTGGTGCTCGCCGCGCCACTTGGAGCGGAGACCGCCCCCTCGATCCTGCTCACTACCCTCGTGCTGGAAAGCGCGGAGCTCGATGCCGCGCCGCGGGGCACCGGAGTGCTCGTCGCAGCCGGCGCCCCCG
The DNA here is from genome assembly GCF_043726815.1 of Lacisediminihabitans sp. Classification (NCBI taxonomy): domain Bacteria; kingdom Bacillati; phylum Actinomycetota; class Actinomycetes; order Micrococcales; family Microbacteriaceae; genus Lacisediminihabitans; species Lacisediminihabitans sp. The sequence continues at coordinate 117,983 of NZ_JAYSJZ010000078.1, read as the reverse complement.
GCATCCGCGCAAAGGCGCTCACCCACGCGACGGCGAAGTGGCCGTGGCTGGCCGCCCTGGCCGGCGAACACCGGCACGTGGTCCGGCTCTCCTACGAGGCACGGCTCGTCGACGGCCTCGCGGCCGGCGCGCTCGAGAACCGGGCAGTCGCCGATGCCTCCGTGCTGCTCGACGTGCCCATACCCCCGGGTTCGGTCGTCGGATTCTCGGCGGTGGGGTGGGCACCCGTGCCGCTTGCACCGGCTCCGATCGACGGGGTGACGGTCGTCGGCGAGGGGGTGGCCGGCACCGGATTGGCGGGCGTGATCGCCCACGCGCGGGCCCAAGCTGAACGTTTGCTGCAAGGAATGAAGCCCTAGCCGCTGGGGTCTACTGTGGAGGGCGTACCCCTATGGAGCGCCTCGGCGCTGGCGCACAACGGAACGGAGCATTCATGCGAGGCAAACTACTCTTCCTCGTCGGACTGGCCGCGGGATACGTGCTCGGCACCCGGGCCGGCCGCGAGCGTTACGAGCAGATCAAGAAGGCCACCCGCCGCCTGTGGAATGACCCCCGCGTGCAGCACCAGGTGAAGCAGGCGGAGGATTTCGCGAAAGACAAGGCACCCGAGGTCGCCGACTTTCTCGCCGAGGGCGCGAAGAAGGTCGTCAACCAGGTGAGCGGCAGGCCCGCGAGAGCGAAGGCCTCGACGACGCGCCCGGCCGCCGCGAAGCAGTCGGCCGCATCCAGCACCGACACCGCGAAGTAGACGATCATGGGTGACGAGGACCGCACCAGACGATCACTGTTCGCGCTCATCGCCGACCTGCCGCGGCTGCTCGCCGAACTCGTCAAGGACGAGTTGGAGCAGCTCAAGCGGGAGATGCTCGAGAAGCTCAAGCACGCGGGCGTCGGCGTCGGGCTCTTCGTCGCCGCCGGCCTTTTCGCGTTCTTCCTGATGGCCGTGCTCATTGCGGCGGCGATCCTCGGGCTGGCCGTCGTGCTGCCCGGCTGGGCGGCGGCCTTGATCGTCGCCGGCCTGCTCCTGGTGATCGTGGCCATCCTGGTCGGTGTCGGCGTCGCCCAGGTCAAGCAGGGGATGCCTCCCGCCCCGACCGAGACCATCGCGAGCGTGAAGAAAGACGTGAATGCCATCAAGGGCATAGGAATCCGAGAGAAGCCATGAGTGAGCCCATCGAAACCCGCATCACGACCGCTCGCGCCGAGCTCGAGAGTGCGCTCAACGAGATCGAAGACCGGCTCAACGTACCCAAGCAGCTGAACAGGTTGTCGCGCCGCGCGCAGGCCGCGTACCGGGCCAACCCGCTGCCCTGGATCGCGGGCGCTACCGGCGCGATAATCGTGATCGGCGGACTCGTCGCGTGGGCGATATTCTCCGACGATTAATCGCACCGGTCACACCGCTCACAGCACCACCACAGGAAAGCAGCGCCGCTTTTTGATCTCGCCAACCGGCGAGAGAGGATAGACGGCATGAGCAACACCCCAACGCCCAGCGGCTACACGCTGTGGGCCGTCTACCGTCGTGATCCATCCACCCCGGCGGGGACCGATCTCGACTCGCTCCGAGACGCCGTGAAGGCCGTGGAGGCACGGAGCGTGACCGTGCGCGGTTTCTACGACGTCTCCTCGCTGCGGGCGGATGCCGACCTCATGGTCTGGCTGCACGGCGGAGAGCCGGAGACAATCCAGTGGGCCCTGCGCGAACTACGTCGCAGCGACGTGATGCGCAATCTGCTCCCCACCTGGAACGCGATGGGCGTGCATCGCGACGCCGAGTTCAGCGCGAGCCATCTGCCGGCATTCATGCGCGACAAGGAGCCGGAGGCCTGGCTCACCGTGTACCCGTTCGTGCGCTCGTACGACTGGTACATCCTGCCCGAGGAGGAGCGCCGCACCATGCTCGCGGATCACGGCCGCAAGGGGGCGGAATACCGCCAGGTGCTCGCCAACACCGTGGCCTCGTTCGCCCTGGGCGACTACGAGTGGATCCTCGCGCTCGAGGCCCCGCAGCTTGTCGACCTCGTCGACCTGATGCGCACGCTGCGCCAGACCGAGGCTCGGCGCCACGTTCGCGAGGAGGTGCCCTTCTACAGCGGGCGCCGCATCCAGCTCGAGGAGATCGCCGAGGTGCTCGAGTGACGGATGTGCGCAATGCGACGCCCGCCGCGGCCTCCGGGCCAGAGCACGTGACCGAGCCGACCGCCTACGACGCCATCCTGCTGGCGAGTTTCGGCGGACCGGAGGGCCAGGACGACGTGATCCCGTTCCTGCGAAATGTGACCCGCGGGCGCGGAATTCCGGAGGAGCGGCTCGAGGAGGTCGCCCACCACTATCGCGCGTTCGGCGGCGTCAGCCCCATCAACGCGCAGAATCGCGAGCTGAAGGCGGCGCTCGAGGCCGAACTCGCCCGGCGCGGCGTCGACCTCCCCGTGCTGTGGGGCAACCGCAACTGGGCGCCCTATCTCAAGGACGCCTTCGTGGAGGCGAACGAGCGCGGGTTCACCCGGCTCATCGCGATCGGCACCAGCGCGTACAGCTCGTACTCGAGCTGCCGCCAGTACCGCGAGGACTATGCAGCGGCGCTCGCCGACACCGGCCTCGAGGACGTGATCCAGATCGACAAGGTGCGCCAGTTCTTCGACCACCCCGGGTTCGTCCAGCCGTTCATCGACGGCGTGCGCGGTGCGCTCGCCTCGATCGCGGCGCAGGGCATCCCGCTCGAGCAGACGCACGTGCTGTTCTCCACCCACTCGATCCCCGAGGCCGACGCCGCGAAGAGCGGGCCGGCGTTCCGGGGTTTCGGCGACGGTGGAGCATATGTGGCGCAGCACCGGGCGGTCGCCGAAGTCGTGATCGCCGCCGCGGGTGACGCGCCGGCCTGGGACCTGGTCTTCCAGAGCCGCTCCGGTCCGCCGAGCGTGCCGTGGCTCGAACCGGACGTGAACGATGCGATCCGCGACCTCGCCGCCACGGGCATCCGCGCTGTGGTGATCGTGCCGCTCGGTTTCGTGAGCGACCACATGGAGGTGAAGTGGGACCTGGACACCGAGGCGATGGAGACCGCGCAGAGCCTCGGCGTGCTCGCGATCCGGGTGCCGACGCCCGGCGTCCACGCCGCCTATGTCTCCGGCCTGGTCGATCTCGTGCTCGAACGGCGCGATGCCGTCCCCGTGGCCGACCGCCCGGCCCTCACCGAACTCGGGCCCTGGTACGACGTGTGCCGGTCAGGATGCTGCGAAAACGCGCGACTCGGATTCAAGCCGGCGGTTGCGGGGCTTCAGCCGTGAGTTCTCCCGCCTCCGCCGGCGACATCATCCGCATCGGCACCAGGGGCAGCGCGCTCGCGCTCGCCCAGACCGGGGTGGTCGCCGCCGCCGTGGCCAAGGCCTCCGGCCGTGAGGTGGAGATCGTGACGGTCGCGACCGAGGGCGATCACTCCACCGAGTCCCTCGCCAGCCTCGGCGGCACCGGTGTCTTCGCGAGCGCCCTGCGCGAGGCGCTCATCGGCGAGGCGTGCGACCTCATCGTGCACTCGCTCAAGGATCTGCCGACCGCCGGCTACCCCGGCCTGCGCATCGGGGCCGTGCCCCGGCGAGCGGATGCCAGGGACGCCCTGTGCGCGCGCGACGGCCTCACCCTCGAGGCCCTCCCCGCCGGTTCGCGGATCGGCACCGGCTCGCCTCGCCGCGCCGCCCAGCTGCGCGGCTCGAGGCCGGACCTCAGCGTGGTCGACATCCGCGGCAACATCGACACGAGGCTGCGCAAGGTCGAGGCCGGCGAGCTGGACGCCGTGGTGCTGGCCGCGGCGGGGCTCACCAGGATCGGCAGGCTCGACGCCGTGACCGAGTTCTTCGAGCTGGGTCGCTGGGCCACCGCCCCTGGGCAGGGCGCGCTCGCCATCGAGGTGCGCGAGGGCAACTCCGCCCCGTTCGCGACGATGCTCAAGACGATCGACCACCCCACCACCCGCCTCGCGGTGTTCGCCGAACGGGCGGTGCTCGCCCGGCTCGAGGCCGGCTGTGCGGCACCGATCGGGGCCTCGGCCGTGATCGACGGCGAGCTGCTCTTCCTCACGGCCACCGTCTATGCGCCGGACGGGTCGAGTTCGCTCACCAGTTCGCACGCGCTCGTGCTCGAGGGATCGGCCGCGGAACGCGCGGCCCTGCCCTGGGAGCTGGGCGACCGGGTGGCCGACGAGCTGCTCGAACTGGGTGCCGCCGACATCGCACCCCTCGGGGCGGCATCGTGAGCCCGCATCGCGCGGGAAAGCCCCTCGCCGGATGGCGGGTCATGGTTCCCCGAGGCGGCAAATGGGGAGACAGCGTGGCGGCCACCCTGCGCTCATACGGCGCCGTGCCCGTGATCGCGCCGATGATCAACTTCGCCAGCGCCGAGAACCCGCGCACGCTCTCCGACGCCCTCAAGCGGCTCGAACGCGGCGACTTCGACTGGCTCGTGATCACCAGCGCCACGACCGTGGACGTGTTGATGAGCCAGCAGGTGACCGTGCCGCCGACCACGCGCATCGCCGCGGTGGGGGAGACGACGAGCGCGGCCCTCGCGCTCGCGGGCTACCGGGTGGACTTCGTGCCGGAGAGCGACAACTCCGCTCGCGGCCTCGTCAAGGAGTGGCCGGCCTCCGCGATCGGCGGACGGGTGCTGATCCCCCAGTCCGACATCGCCGAGCCGACCCTCGTCGCGGGCCTCACCGCGCTCGGCCTCGAGGCGGAGTTCGTGGCCGCCTACCGCACGGTGGGCGTGCCGGTGTCCGAGCACGTGGCGGCGGATGTCGCCTCCGGCCGCATCCGGGCCGTGCTGATCACCTCCGGCTCCGTGGCCCGCCAGGTGCAGGCGCAGCTCGCGCCGCTGCCCGACGACACGATCGTGGCCGCGATCGGACCCCGCACCGCCTTCGACGCGCGAGCCGCCGGCATCACGGTTCACCTCATCGCCGAGTCGCGATCCGCGAGCTCGCTGGTCGAGACGCTCGTGGAACACGCGCTCGGCGAAAGGACGCACCACGCATGAGTGATGGCCCGACCATCCGTCCGCGCCGCCTGCGGAGCACCCCGGCGATGCGCCGCCTCGTCTCGGAGACCCGGCTGCACCCGTCGGAGCTGGTGTTGCCGATGTTCGTGCGCGAGGGTGTGAGCGAACCGGTTCCGATCACGTCGATGCCTGGCGTGATGAACCACTCGCTCGACAGCCTGCGCCGCGCCGTCACCGAGGCCGCCGAGGCCGGAATCGGAGGGGTGATGCTCTTCGGCATCCCCAGCCACAAGGACGCGATCGGCTCCGGCGCGACCGACGATGGCGGCATCCTCAATCTGGCCACCCGCGCGGTGGTCGAGGAGGTGGGCACGAGCCTCGTCGTGCAGACCGACCTCTGCCTCGACGAATTCACGGACCACGGGCACTGTGGCGTGCTGGATGCCCGGGGCCGCGTCGACAACGACGCGTCGCTCGAACGCTACCGCGACATGGCCATCGCGCAGGCCTCCGCTGGCTCCCACCTGCTCGGCCTGAGCGGAATGATGGACGGCCAGGTCGCCGCGGTGCGCGAGGCGCTCGACGGGAACGGCTTCACCGACACCGCGATCCTCGGCTACGCGGCCAAGTACGCCTCGGCCTTCTACGGCCCGTTCCGCGAGGCGGTGCAGTCCTCGCTCGAGGGCGACCGCCGCAGCTATCAGCTCGACCCGGGCAACCGGCGTGAGGGGTTGCGCGAGGTGCTGCTCGACGTCGAGGAGGGCGCGGACGTGGTGATGGTCAAGCCGGCCATGAGCTACCTCGACGTGCTCGCCGACGCGGCGGCCGTGAGCCCGGTTCCGGTCTGGGCCTACCAGGTGTCCGGCGAGTACTCGATGATCGAGGCCGCGGCGGCGAACGGCTGGATCGACCGCCGCCGGGCCATCGAGGAGTCCGTCGTCGGCATCAAGCGCGCGGGCGCCGACGCCGTGCTCACCTACTGGGCCACCGAGCTTGCCGACTGGCTGCGCCGACCCTGATTCTGCCGGCACCGAAGGAACGGAACACCTGATGGGCACGAACGAGCACTACTTCACGCGAGCCAAGCTCTCGATTCCCGGTGGCGTCAACTCGCCGGTGCGGGCGTACGGGTCGGTCGGCGGCACGCCGCGCTTCCTCGTCTCCGCGCGCGGGGCCTACGTCACGGATGCCGAGGGTCGCGAGTACGTGGACCTCGTGAGCTCGTGGGGTCCCGCGATTCTCGGGCACGCGCATCCGTCGGTCGTCAAGGCGGTGCAGGATGCCGCGGCGAAGGGCCTCTCGTTCGGGGCGTCCACTCCCGGCGAGACCGAGCTTGCGGAGCTCGTTCGGGAGCGGGTGCGGGTGGGTGACCAGTGCGCCGTCGAGAAGCTGCGGCTCGTCTCCACCGGCACCGAGGCCACGATGACCGCCATCCGGCTCGCCCGCGGCGCGACGGGTCGGGACCTCCTGGTGAAGTTCGCCGGCCACTACCACGGGCACTCCGATGCCCTGCTCGCCGAGGCGGGCTCCGGACTCGCGACCCTGGCCATGCCGGGCTCCGCTGGGGTCACGGCCGCCACCGCCGCGCAGACCCTGGTGATCCCGTACAACGACCTCGCCGCCGTGCGTGCGGTCTTCGCCGAGCACGGCCCGAACATCGCCGCCGTCATCGTGGAGGCGGCCGCCGCCAACATGGGCGTCGTGCCGCCGGAGCGCGGGTTCAACCGGGCGCTCGCGGCCATCGCCCGAGAGAACGGCGCGCTCACCATCTTCGACGAGGTGCTCACCGGATTCCGGGTCGGCCCCGCTGGCTGGTGGGGCCTCGAGGCCGCCCGAGTGGTGCCGGACGGCGCCGGCTGGCAGCCGGACCTGTTCACCTTCGGCAAGGTCATCGGCGGAGGCATGCCGCTCGCGGCGCTCGGCGGCCGCGCCGACATCATGGACCGGCTCGCCCCCCTCGGCCCGGTCTACCAGGCCGGAACGCTCAGCGGAAACCCGGTCGCGGTGGCCGCGGGAATCGCCACCCTCCGGGCCGCGGATGCCGAGGTCTACGCGAAGCTCGACGCGGTGGCCGACCGGCTCTCCGCCGCGGTCTCCGCCGCTCTCGCCGCGCAGGGGGTCGAGCACACCGTGCAGCGCGCGGGCAACCTGTTCTCGTTCGCCTTCGCCGCGACGGCCCCGCGCAACTACGCCGACGTGAAGGCCCAGCAGGCGTTCCGCTACGCGCCGTTCTTCCACTCCATGCTCGACGCGGGAGTCTCGCTGCCGCCGTCGGTGTTCGAGGCCTGGTTCGTCTCGGCCGCGCACGACGACGCGGCGGTCTCCCGCATCCTCGATGCCCTGCCCGCCGCTGCTCGCGCCGCCGCCGCCGCCGTGTCTCCCGCCTGACCCACCCGGCGCGTCCTCGCGCCTCGCGCCCGCGCGAGGCGGGGGCGCGGTCAGTGGGCGGTGAGCAGCCGCGAGAGTCGCGCGACCTCGGTCCGCGTGATGCCGATCGATTCGAGACGGCGGCCTGCATCGAGCGGTTCGAGCCACGCGGTGAGAGACTCCCGGCGGTCCCGGATGCGCAGCAGCAGATCTTCTTCGCTGTGGGCATCCTCCCGCCGCGGTTCCGGCGTCGTCCACAGGTGGGCGTTGACCCGCCGGACCCAACCGAAGGAGCAGGGCGGCGACAAGACCCGTGCGATCGCGTCCCGCCGAGCAGTGCACCAGCACCGCGCCATCCGCCCCCGCGATCGCGCGGAATACCGCCGCGAACTTCTCCGGATAGAGGGCCAGGTTGTCGGCATACGAGGCCGGACTGTCGAGCAGGGGGCCGCAGACGCGACGGAACTCCGGGTCATCCGGATCCTCGGTGGGCCGATTGAGCCGGAGGATTCCCGCCAGCATCGATGCGTCGACGACCGGATCGTGCGGCTCCCGACCTATCTCGCCCGGGTTGCGCAGGTCCACCACGAGCCGCACGCCGTCCGCAATGGCCTGGCGCCAGCCCTCATCCGTCAGCGACTCGGGCCGACCGGACCGAAAGAGCCGGCCGACCGCGGTCACGCCACCGGAGTCGAGCGGCAGCCCTCCGAGGTCGACGGCGTTGAACGCGCCATCCCAGGTCGTCGGCATCGCGAGGCTCGAGGTCATGGGCCAGGAGTGTAGCCTCCGCACTTCCCACTGAGGTGCCCGCTTTTGCCGCCTCATCGGCGGACAAACCGGCAGGATTGGGCACCTCGGCGAGGCGCGCGAGGCGAACTACAGCAGCGACAGGAGCAGGAAGACGATCCCCAGGAGCGGGAACACGCCTTGGATCGCCGCCGAGCGGGCGTTCGAACGCCCGGTCGAGATCAGGACGAGGGCGGCGAGCACCATGCTTCCCGTGCCCATGAAGATCAGCGCGAGACCGGCAGGGCCGCTGATGGCGAGCAGCACCATCCCGACGACGATGCCGATCGTGAGAAACAGATTGTAAAAGCCCTGGTTGTACGCCATCGGTCTGAGCGTGTCGGCGTCGGCCTGGTTCGCGATGCCGAAGATCTTCCAGGTGCGCGGCTTCGTCCAGCTGAGGCTCTCCAGCGTGAAGATGTAGACGTGGACGAGGGCGGCGAGCCCGGCGAAGACGAGGCCGATCACGAAGAGTGCAGCCATGTTCGCAAGTATGGCGGATGCCGTGGCCGAGCCCGCGGTAGTCGTCAGCCGAACAGGATGGCGGCCTCGTCATAGCGGGACTGGGGCACCGTGTTGAGCTTGCCGAGGGCATCCTCGAAGGCCACATGGGTGATCGTCGTGCCGCTGAGCGCGACCATCCGGCCCCAGCGGGAGTGCATGATCATGTCCACGGCGGCCATGCCGTAGCGGGTGGCGAGCACCCGGTCGTACGCCGTGGGGGTGCCGCCCCGCTGGATGTGGCCGAGCGTCGTCGCCCGGGTCTCCATGCCCGTGCGCTCCTCGATGATCGGGGCGATGAGCTCGCCGATGCCGCCGAGCCGGGGACGGCCGAACGCGTCGAGGCCACGCTCGGAGTGGGCGTCGTCCATGGAGTCGAGGTGGAATCCCTCGGCGACGACGACGAGCGGCGCGCGGCCGCGGTCCCGCACCGAGGTGACCCACGCCACGATCTGGTCGATGCTGGTCTTCTGCTCCGGGATGAGGATGGCGTGCGCACCGGCCGCCATGCCGGAGTGCAGGGCGATCCAGCCGACGTGGCGGCCCATCACCTCGGCCACCATGCAGCGGCCGTGGGAGTCCCCGGTGGTGCGCAGGCGGTCCATGGCGTCCGTCGCGATCTGCACCGCGGTGTCGAAGCCGAAGGTGTAGTCGGTGGCGGAGAGGTCGTTGTCCACCGTCTTCGGCACGCCCACGATCTTGATTCCGGCATCCGTGAGTCGCTTGGCCGCGGCGAGGGTTCCTTCGCCGCCGATCGCGATGAGCGAGTCGACGCCGAGGCGGTCCATGTTCTCTTTGATGCGCTCGGCGCCGCCCTCGCCCTCGAACGGGTTCGTGCGCGAGGTGCCGAGGATGGTGCCGCCCTGCTTGGCGATGCCCTGGATGTCCTTGCGTTCGAGGGTGACGATGTCGCCCTCGACCACGCCGCGCCAGCCGTCGCGGAAGCCGACGAACTCCTGCCCGTAGATCTGGGTGCCCTTCAAGACGGCGCCCCGAATCACCGCGTTGAGGCCCGGGCAGTCTCCGCCGCTGGTGAGAATTCCAATGCTCATGGCACCATCATTCCGCAAGTTCGGGGTCGCTCCGTTCACTAGCCTCGCCAGACCGCGCCCGGGTTCGTGTCAGGGCAGTGGATGCCGCGGGCAGGCGGTCGTCGCGGCGTGCTCCGCGCACACCACGAGCTGTTCGCGGCAGGACAGTTCGCCGCAGTTCTGCATGTGGCTGGTCGGTTCGCCGCAGCGGTAGCAGCGACCGATGGTGAGGGCGTCCTCGGAGAAGTCGATCGACATCCGATTGTCGAAGACATAGAGCGAGCCCTGCCAGAGTCCGGAGTCGCCGTAGGTCTCGCCGTAGCGGGCGATCCCCCCGTCGAGCTGGTAGACCTGCTCGAAGCCGCGGCTCACCATGAGGGAGGAGAGAACCTCGCAGCGGATGCCGCCCGTGCAGTATGTGACGACCGGCTTGTCCTTGAGGTGGTCGTACCTGCCGCTGTCGAGTTCGGCGACGAACTCCCGGGTGGTGGCGACGTCGGGCACGACGGCCCCGGCGAACCGGCCGATCTCGGCCTCGAAGCCGTTGCGGCCGTCGAAGAAGACCACCTCCTCGTGCTGCACGAGCTCGTGCGGTTGCTCGGGGCTCAGCCTCTCGCCGCCGCCGATCACGCCGTTCTCGTCGACGCGCAGCTCGTCGGGAGCGCCGAAGCTGACGATCTCGTCGCGCACCCGCACGCTCAGTCTCGGGAAGTCGTCCCCGCGGCCCTCGCTCCACTTGGCATCCAGCCCGGCGAACGGGCCGTACTCCCGCGTCTTGCGAAGGTAGCGCTTCACGTCCTTCAACTCGCCGCCGACGGTGCCGTTGATGCCGTCCTTCGAGACGAGGATGCGGCCGCGCAGGCCGAGCGACTCGCAGAGGTCGCGCTGCCAGAGGCGGATCGCGTCCGGGTCGGCGAGTGGCGTGAAGCGGTAGAACAGCAGGATCTTGGGGACGGCCACCGACCGATTCTACTTTTCTCCGCTGCGTGGTCTCCCCGCTGCGTGGTTACAGCGCCCGGGCACCCCTCCCCGGTTTCGCGATGTCAATTCGACATGACATCACGGTGAATTGATTGCCGGTTTTCGAAGGGGAGGGGTGGGGGACGTAGTCTGCTGTGCATGGAGACGCCGAGCGCGACGGGTGCCGTGACCGCCGGCTCGGCGGACGCCGCGCCGCTGCGCTCCACCTACCTGCCGCGCCATCCCGTCAGCCTGAGCCTCACCCTCCGGCCGCTGAGCCGCGGCAGCCAGGACCCGACCATGGTGTGGGACGGTTCGGGAGTCTGGCGCACCCAGCCGACCCCGGCCGGGCCGGCCACCCTGCACCTCAGCCAGCGAGGCCGCGAGATCCGGGCGACCGCGTGGGGGCACGGCGCGGAGTGGGCGATCGCCGGCGTGCCTGAGCTGCTCGGCGACGGCGACGAGCCGGGCGATTTCGACGTGTCGAAGAACCCGTTCCTGGCGGACTCCCTGCGACGCAACCCGGGACTGCGCCTGCTGCGCACCGGCCTCGTCTTCGAGATGCTTCTCGCCGCGGTCCTCGAGCAGAAGGTCACCGGCCTGGAGGCGCGTCGGGCCTGGAGCCAGCTCATCCGGGCGCACGGCGAGCCGGCGCCGGGTCCGGCCCCGGCCGGAATGAGGGTCTTCCCGTCGCCGCACGTCTGGCGGATGATCCCCTCCTGGGAGTGGCATCGCGCGGGCGTCGGGCCGCAGCGTTCCCGCACCGCGCTCGCCGCCGCCGCCGTCGCCGCGGGGCTCGAGCGCACACTCGCCCTCGGTCGGGGCGGGCCGGACGTCGTGTCGCGGCTGCGGTCGGTGCCCGGGGTCGGCGTGTGGACCGCGGCCGAAACGAGCCAGCGCTCGCACGGCGACCCGGACTCGGTGAGCGTCGGCGACTACCACCTGCCGGCGGTGGTGGGCTGGGCGCTCATTGGCAAGCCGGTGGACGACGACGGAATGCTCGAGCTCCTCGCGCCGTGGACGGGCCATCGGCAGCGAGTCATGCGGCTGATCGAGGCGAGCGGGTTCGCCAAGCCGCGTTTCGGACCGCGGATGACCATCCAGGACCACCGGTCGCACTGAGCGACGAGGAACACTGGGCTAAGAGAAGCAGTCGGCTAGCGTGAAGCGGTGCACCTTCTCTTCAGGACCGTCCTCGTCTGGCTTCGCCGCAACCGCCGGGGACTCGACGTGCACGACGTCGGCCGGATCAGCTTCCGGGTGCTGCCCACCGGCCTCGACGTTCTCGGCCACATGAACAACGGCGTCTACCTCTCGATCATGGATCTCGGGCGCATGGATCTCATGCAGCGCTCGGGGGTGCTGCCCAGGCTGATGAGGGCCGGCTTCTACCCGGTGATGGCGGACGAGACCATCAGTTTTCGGCGCTCCCTCCAGCCCTGGCAGCGGGTCACCATCGAAACCCGCATTGTCGGTTACGACGAGAAGGCCGTCTACATCGAGCAGCGCGCCGTGGTCGGAGGCGAGGTCTATGCGCGGGCGACGATGCGGTCGCGCTTCGTGCGGAAGACCGGGGGCACGGTGTCGACGGCGGAACTCGCCTCGGTGGCCGGAATCGACATCTCCGGCAGCACACTGCCGGAGTGGGTCACCCGCTGGGCGGCGGATGTCGCCCTTCCGCCCGCGCGCGGGTCGGCGCCGAGCGAGTGGGACTGACCGGCGCTAGTCGGCGGGCAGGTCGCTCGCCGACGGCTCGTCGAGCTCGCCGAGCGGACCTCCGCCGAAGTCGGCTGCGCCCGCCGCGTCCGCCGTCTGCTTGAGGAGTTCGTCTGCCGAGGCCTGGGCGGCCGCCGCTTCTGCCGCGTCCCCGGCCGCCGCACCGCCCTGGTTCGCAAACTGGTCGAATGTTGCCATCGCTTGCTCCCTGTTCGAGTACTGCTTCGAGAGAGCCTAGCCAGCGGCGGGCCCGTAGGTAAAGAGGCGGACCGCATCCCACGGCCCGGGTCAGCGGCTCTCGAGCACCGCCATCGCCGCGTTGTGGCCCCCGATGCCGCTCACGCCCCCGCCGCGCCGCGCGCCCGCCCCGCAGAGCAGGATGCGGTCGTGGGCCGTCGCGACGCCCCAGCGCTCGGCCGGGGTCGCCAGCGAATCCGCCTCGTCGGCGAAGGGCCAGGACAGGGGACCGTGGAAGATGTTGCCGCCCGGCAGTCGCAGCGCGGCGTCGAGGTCGAGGGTGGTCTTCGTCTCGATGCACGGCCGGCCGGCCGCGTCGGTCATCAGCAGCGGCTCCACCGGCTCGGCGAGCACCGAGTCCAGCGAGTCGAGCACCGCCCGGGTGAGCGAGTCGCGCATCGCGTCGTTGTTCTCCGGAGTGATCAGCCGATCGGGCGTGTGCAGCCCGAAGACGGTGAGCGTGTGGGCGCCGGATGCCGAAAGCTCCGGAGAAAGGATGCTCGGGTCGGTGAGCGAGTGGCAGTAGATCTCGGCGGGCAGCGGGCTAGGCAGCTCGCCGGCGGTCGCCGATCGGTATGCCCCCTCCAGTTGCGAGTAGCTCTCGTTGATGTGGAAGGTGCCACCGAACGCGGCGGCGGGACCGAGGCCCGAGTCGCGCAGGCGGGGAAGCCGTTCGAGCAGCAGGTTGACCTTCACCTGCGCGCCCTCCGGGCGCTCGGGTGCCGGCTCGCTGAGCAGCCGCGCGAGCACGTGCGGCGCGACGTTCGCCAGGATGGTGGAGGCCGCGATCGTGCGCTCGGCGCCCAGGTGGCGGTAGCTCACCTCGCCGTCGGGGGTGAGAGCGGTCACCTCCGCGCCGGAGACGAGCGTGGCGCCGGCGTCGCGGGCGGCGCCCTCGAGCGCGCCGGTGACGGCGCCCATGCCGCCGGCCGGCACGTCCCAGTCCCCGGTCTCGCCGCCGATCACGTGATAGAGGAAGCAGCGGTTGGCCGCGAGGGTCGCGTCGTGGGCCGGCGCGAACGTGCCGATGAGCGCGTCGGTGAGCACGACCCCGCGCACGAGGTCGTTCGCGAAGGTGCGTTCGATCACCTCGCCGATGGGCCGCTCGATGAAGTCGTGCCAGGCGCGGTCGTCGTCGACCGCCCTCCGCGCCTCTGCCCGGGTCATCAGGGGCTCGCACACGCTCGGGAAGAGCGTGCGGGCAAGGTGCGCCGTGCGTCCGTAGAAGTCGTGCCAGGCGGCCGCGTCGCCCGCGGCCCCGACGGCCGCGAAGGATTGTGCGGTGGCCTGGGCGTCGCCGTTGTCCACGAGCAGGCCGCGGCTCGTGCCCGGCTCCGGCGTGTACGAGGAGTACCGCCGGCGCAGCAGGCGGATGTCGAGGCCGAGTTCCCGGATGATTCGAGCCGGAAGAAGGCTCACCAGGTAGGAGTAGCGGGAGAGCCGCGCGTCGACTCCCTCGAACGCCTGGGTGGAGACCGCGGCCCCGCCGAAGTCGTCGAGCCGCTCGAGCAGGGTCACGGACTTGCCGGCCTGCGCCAGGTAGGTCGCGGCGACGAGGCCGTTGTGCCCGCCGCCGACGATCACGACGTCCCGGCCGCTCACGCGGCGTCGCCGTGCAGCGTGGCGTCGCCCGATGGCGAGTCCTCGTCGGCGGCACAGCCGATGGCGTCGACCACCCGGCCGGAGAGTCTGAGCAGGCGCTCGGCATCCCCGGGTTCGAGCGCGTCGAAGAAATAGCGCCGCACCGCGGCGAGGTGGCCGCGAATCGCTCGCAGCACCGCACGCCGCCCGTCGGGGGTGAGGCCGATCCAGGACCCGCGCAAATCCATCTCGCACTCGGCCCTGGCCACCAGGCCGCGCTTCTCCATGCGGGAGACGAGGTGCGACACCCGACTCTTCTCCCAGCCGATGCCGGCGGCGATGTCCCGGCTCCTCAGTTGGCGATTCGGCGCGTCGTTGAGGGTGAAGAGCACCTCGTACTCTGAGGCCGAGATGCCGGAGTCCCGCTGAAACTGCAGGTCGAGGGCGCGGTCGAGCCGCCGGCGCATCACGTAGAAGGCGCGCCAGACCTCCAGCTCGCTGTCGCTCAGGGCGTCGGATTCGCTCATTAAGCCATTCTACTCGTTTGTTGATACATCAACCATTGTGTGATTATGTTGACGCATCACCAAACTCTCAGGAGAGGCTCACTGTGTCTGTAAAGATCGGCATCATCATCGGAAGCACCCGTCCGGGACGCAATGGCGGCACGATCGCCCGCTGGGTGGACACCGTCGCGGCCAAGCGCACCGACGCCGAATTCGAGCTGGTCGACCTGCTCGACTACGACCTGCCGCACCTCGATGAGGCCGTTCCGGCGATGCGCGGCCAGTATGCGAACGCCCACACGAAGGCCTGGGCGGAGAAGATCGCCGAGTTCGACGGCTACATCTTCGTCACCCCCGAGTACAACCACAGCACCTCCGGGGTGCTTAAGAACGCGATCGACTACCTCTACGCCGAGTGGAACAACAAGTCGGCCGGGTTCGTGAGCTACGGGGCAGGCGGCGGCTCCCGGGCGGTCGAGCACCTTCGGCTCGTGGTCGCCGAGCTGCAGATCGCCGACGTGCGCGCCCAGCTCGGCCTCTCGGTGCTGTCGGACTTCGAGAACTACACGACCTTCATTCCTACCGCGCGACACGAGGCCCAGCTCGACGCGGTGCTCGACCAGACGGTGGCCTGGGCGGGTGCGCTCAAGCCGCTCCGCGAGAGTGCGGGAGAGCTCGCCGCGGCCTGATCCAGACTGCGGAGTGCGCCGGGGCGGGCGGAATCGGCCCAACCGGAGCGCCGCGGGCGGTCGAAATGGCGAACTCTTGCTTGCGGGGCCGCTGCACGCACGTGCCGTGCGCCCCGCGGCGGAACGCGCCGCTCGTCGCGCAAGTAGTCTCGTAGCATGTCGACGTACGCGCCCGATTCGCCTGTGAACCTCGACCCCCTGGCGGTGGAGGCCATCGAAACCGTCCGCCGCTGGCTCGCCGAAAGCACGGATGTCGCCCCGGACAAGTCCGCGGAGCGCCTCGCCGGCGTGCTCAAGGATCCCCGGGGGCTCGACTTCACCATCGGTTTCGTCGACCGGGTGGTGCGCCCGGAGGACCTGCGGGTCGCCGGCCGCAACCTCGAGCGGCTCTCCCGCGCCGTGCCGGCCTTCCTGCCCTGGTACATGCGCTTCGCGATCCAGCTCGGCGGCGGCTTCGCCCCGCTCATCCCGTGGCCGATAGTGCCGATCGCCGGCGCCGTGCTGCGCCGGATGGTGGGCCACCTCATCGTGGACGCGACGCCCAAGCGCCTCGACAAGAGCATGTCCGCGCTGCGCGGATCCGGCATCCGGCTCAACCTCAACCTGCTCGGCGAGGCGGTGCTCGGGGACGAGGAGTCCGACCGCCGGCTGCACGGCACGCGCGAACTGCTCGAGCGGGACGACGTCGACTACGTCTCGATCAAGGTGTCTTCGGTGTCCGCCCAGCTCTCGATGTGGTCGTTCGACGAGACCGTCGAACGGGTGGTGGCGCGGCTCACCCCGCTCTACGAACTCGCTGCGGTGTCTGCCACGCGCAAGTTCATCAACCTCGACATGGAGGAGTTCCGCGACCTCGACCTCACGATCGCGGTGTTCAAGCGCATCCTGCAGCAGGGGCGACTGAAGAACCTCGAGGCCGGAATCGTGCTGCAGGCCTACCTGCCCGACGCCCTTGCCGCGATGCAGGACCTCACCGCCTGGGCTACTGCCCGCCGGGCCGCCGGGGGCGCCGGCATCAAGGTGCGTCTGGTCAAGGGCGCGAACCTCGCCATGGAGCACGTGGACTCGGTGATCCACGGCTGGCCCCTCGCCACCTACTCGACCAAGCAGGACACCGACACGAACTACAAGCGAGTGCTCGACTGGTCGCTGACCCCGGAGCGCACGGACGCGGTTCGGCTCGGCATCGCTGGACACAACCTGTTCGACGTCGCGCACGCGTGGCTCCTCGCCAAGGAGCGCCAGGTGGACAGCCGGATCGAGTTCGAGATGCTGCTCGGCATGGCCACGGGCCAGGCGGATGCCGTGAAGCGCGACGTGGGCGGCCTGCTGCTCTACACGCCGGTCGTGCACCCGGGCGAGTTCGACTCGGCGATCTCGTACCTCATCCGCCGCCTGGAGGAGAACGCGTCGAGCGAGAACTTCATGTCCGGCGTCTTCGAGCTCGCCCAGGACGAGACGGTGTTCGCCAGGGAGGCCGAGCGGTTCCTCGCGTCGGTGCGCGCGCTGGATCGTGCCGTTCCCCGCTCCAACCGGCGACAGGACCGCACCCAGCCGGTGCCGCCGCTGCCGATCGACGGTGCGCCGCGCGAGTTCTCGAACGAACCGGACACCGATCCGGCTGTCGCCGCGAATCGCGAGTGGGGGCGCGGCATCCTCTCCCGGGTCGCCGAGTCGCGTCTCGGCATCGACGGGATCGCCGCGGCCCGGATCACCGACCCCGCAGCGCTCCAACGACTGATCGCCGAGGCCGTGGCGGCCGGCACCGAGTGGGGCCAGCGCCGGGCGGACACCCGGGCCACCGTGCTGCACAGCGCGGGGGAGGCACTCGCCGCGGCACGGGCCGACCTCATCGAGGTCATGGCGAGCGAGACGGGCAAGACCATCGCCGAGGGCGACGTCGAGGTCAGCGAGGCGGTGGACTTCGCGCACTACTACGCCGAGCGGGCCCGCGAGCTCGACCGGGTGGAGCACGCACAGTTCGTGCCGTCAAGACTCGTCGTGGTGACGCCGCCGTGGAACTTTCCCGTGGCGATACCGGCCGGCTCCGTGCTCTCGGCCCTGGCCTCCGGGGCCGCGGTCATCATCAAGCCCGCCCCCCAGGCGCGCCGCAGCGCCGCCGTCCTGGTCGAGGCACTCTGGGCGGGCGGGGTGCCGCGCGACGTGCTCCGTCTCGTCGACATCGAGGAGGGCGAGCTCGGAAGGCAGCTCGTGTCCGACCCCGCCGTCGACCGGGTGATCCTCACCGGGGCCTGGGAGACCGCACAGCTGTTCCGCTCCTGGCGGCCCGACCTGCCGCTCCTCGCGGAGACGAGCGGCAAGAACGCCATCATCGTCACGCCGAGCGCCGATCTCGATCTCGCGGTGGCGGATGTCGTGAAGAGCGCCTTCGGCCACGCCGGCCAGAAGTGCTCGGCGGCGAGCCTCGTGATCCTCGTGGGATCCGTGGCCAGGTCGGAGCGCTTCCGGCGCCAGCTCGTGGATTCGGTCACGACCCTCCGGGTGGGCTATCCGCAGGATCCGACCACGATCATGGGCCCCATCGTCGAGCCGGCGCACGGCAAGCTCCAAAAGGCGCTCACGACCCTCGACGAGGGCGAATCCTGGCTCGTGAAGCCGCGCGCGCTCGACGAGTCGAACCGGCTCTGGTCCCCCGGTGTGCGCGACGGCGTCGCCCCCGGCAGCGAGTTCCACCTCACCGAGTACTTCGGGCCGGTGCTCGGAATCATGCACGCCGATTCGCTCGCGGAGGCGATCGAGCTGCAGAACGCGCCGGCCTACGGGCTCACGGCGGGCATCCATTCGCTCGACTCCGACGAGATCGCCACCTGGCTCGACTCGGTGCAGGCGGGCAACCTCTACGTGAACCGCGGAATCACCGGGGCGATCGTTCGCCGGCAGCCGTTCGGCGGCTGGAAGAGGTCCACGGTCGGCGCGAGCGCGAAGGCGGGCGGCCCCAACTACCTGCTCACCCTCGGCGACTGGCAGCCGGTGTTCCCCGAGCCGGGCACGAGCGTCGTGCTCGAGGGCCTGAGCGACCGCGTGGCGGCCGTGATCGAAGCCGCCCAGCCGGGCATGGAGTTTCTCGAGTTCGACCTCGTACGGGCCGGCGCGGTCAGCGACCAGCGGGCCTGGGCCGCGGAGTACGGTGGCTCCCGAGACGTCTCGGGGCTCGTCGTCGAGCGGAACGTCTTCCGCTACCGGCCGGTGCCGGTCACCGTTCGCCTGGCGGAGGGTGCCTCTCCCGCCCAGCTTGTGCGCGTGATCGCGGCGGCCAGCCTCGCGGGCGCCCCGCTGACGATCAGCTCATCGGTGCCGCTCGCGGCCGGGCTCGTGCGTCTCTTCGGCGGGCCGGCATCGCCGGTGGAGGTCGGCGAGGTCGTCGTGGAGTCCGACGCGCGCTGGCACGCGCGACTGCAGTCCGGCGAGGCGCCCGTCGGCAACGGCACGCCCGGCCGCATCCGGCTCATCGGCGGGGACAGGCTTGCCCTCGCTCTCGCGCTCGGCGGGGATCCGGATGTGGCGATCTTCGCCGGACCGGTCACCGTCTCCGGCCGGCTCGAGCTGCTGCCGTTCCTGCACGAGCAGGCGGTGAGCATCACCGCGCACCGCTTCGGCAACCCGGACCCGTCCACCATCGTCGTGATCTGAGCACGCTCGCGGCGGGAGATGTCGCCTCGCGGCGGGGGAAAGAGCGTGCCGGCGGGGGACGTGACTCCCTCCGCGAGCACATTTCCCCGCCGCAGCGCGGGATAACTCCCTCCGCGAGGGGCTGGCCTCGCGCGACCCGGCAAGGGCAGCCCGCTGGCGCAGCCCGTCCAGTGGGGCTCGCGTCGCGGCGGGAGAGACTGCCTCGCGGCGGGAGACGTGACTCCCTCCGCGAGCACATTTCCCCGCCGCAGCGCGGCTTCTCTCCCTCCGCGACCGTGGCCGCGACCGTGGCCGCGACCGTGGGCCGCGACCGTGGGCACCGCCGAGGTAGAGCCGACCGCTACCCGCGAAGGGCCGCCGCGACGATGGCCAGCGCCTCCGCCTCGTCCACGCCGAGCTTGTGGATGCGGGTGGCGTACTCGCGGGCGGCGACCTGCGCCTCCCGGTGGGCGGCATCCCCGTGGGCGCTCACGAACGTGCCATTGCGGCCGCGGGTCTCGATGATCTGGTCCCGCTCGAGCTCGCGGTAACACCGCGCGACGGTGTTCGGGGCGAGCCCCAGATCGTCGGCCAGGCGCCGCACGGTCGGTAGCTTGGCGCCGGGCGCGAGCTCGCCGGTGCCCACCTGCTCGAGCAGCTGCACGCGCAACTGCTCGAACGGGGGAACGCTCGACTTCGGGTTGATGGCCAGAGTCATGAGTCAGCCGCCGGCGCGTGGGTCTCGAGAAACTGGAACACCTCCGTGCTGTCCACTCCGGGGAAGGTACCGGAGGGCATCGCGGCGAGCAGGCTCGAGTTGAGCCGCGCGCTCGGCCAGGAGAACTGCTCCCACTTGGCGGAGAGGTCGGCGGGGGCGCGACGGCAGCAGGCCTCGTCCGGGCAGGTCGAGACGCGCCGGTTGACGGTGTCCCGGCCGCGGAACCACTTCGCGGTGGCGAACGGGGTGCCCACGCTCACCGAGAAGTCGCCCTGCGGCGTCGACTGGATGGCCGAGGTGCACCAGTATGTGCCGGCCGGCTTGTCGGTGTACTGGTGGTACGGGCTGAACCGGTCCTCCACGTCGAACACCTGCCGCGCACTCCACTGGCGGCAGACCAGCTGGCCC
The DNA here is from genome assembly GCF_043726815.1 of Lacisediminihabitans sp. NCBI lineage: Bacteria > Bacillati > Actinomycetota > Actinomycetes > Micrococcales > Microbacteriaceae > Lacisediminihabitans > Lacisediminihabitans sp. Next base: position 97,861 of record NZ_JAYSJZ010000078.1, on the reverse strand, counting down.
TCCACGGCGCCGAGCGCGTCCGTGGGGAAGGCGGCGCTGTCGTTCTCGTAGGCCTTGAGAATCGTGCCGCTCTCGTGAACCTTGAGAAAGTGCACCGGGATGCCCAGGTGCTCGGTGGCGAGGTTGGTGAACCGGTGCGCGGCGGTCTCGTAGCTCACCGCGAAGGCGTCGCGCAGATCTTCCACCGACAGCTGTTTGAGCTCCTTCGCCTCGCGCAGGAAGTTCACGGCGCCCGCCTCGGGGATGAGCAGCGCTGCGGCGAGGTAGTTGGTCTCCACGCGCTGGGCGAGAAACTCGCCGTAGTCCTTCGGCTCCGGGTTGCCGAGCACGAAGCTCGCGAGGGCCTGGAGCAGCGCGGACCGGGGGTCGCGCGCGACCGAGGCGCCGAGCGGGAGGTAGATGCGGCCGTTCTTGAGGTCGGTGACGGATCGGGTGGTCTGCGGCAGGTTCTTCACGTAGTGCAGGGAGAAGCCGAGGTGGGCGGCGAGGTCGGAGGCCACCCGCTGGGAGAGCGGGCCGCCCGCGTGCCCGACCGCGGCGAGCAGCGTCTTCGCGTGCGCCTCGAGCTCCGGAAAGTAGTTGTTCTTCGAGCGCATCACCGTGCGCAGCCGGGTGTTCGCCCGGCGGGCCTCCTCGGGCGTCGCCGCCCGCTCGCGGTGCAGGCGCTCGAGCTCCCGCTGCAGGCCGAGGATGGTCTCGAGGGCCTCGTCGCTGATCGACTTGCCGACCCGGAAGGCTGGGAGGCCGAGCGAACGGAACAGCGGACCGCGCTGCGCCAGCTCGAGGGCGATCTCCTGCGCGGCACGGCCGGTGGGCGCCTCGGTGGAGAGCAGCTCGTCCAGCGGCACCTCCAGGGCCCGGGCCACCGACTGCAGCACGCCGAGCTTCGCCTCGCGCTTGCCGTTCTCCAGCATCGAGACCTGCGACGGGGCGCGGCCGACGGCCGAGGCGAGGTCGTCGAGGGTCATCCCCCGCTCGGTGCGGAGGTGGCGGATACGGCGGCCGAGGGTGAGGGTGTCGAGCATCTCTTCATCGTCCGCTCCGCGGAGCTCGGTCGTCGTCATCCCTCCATGGTGGCATGCGGGCTTCTTCCGCGAAACAGAAGAATCGAGAATCTTCTGCGAGTTTTCTCGGTGAAGACCCCTCCCGCAGGCCCAATAGTCGAAGAGAAGCAATCATTTCCACGACCGGGAGCACGCAATGACCTACTCAGCCCGTCGCCCAGGCGACCAGATCCAGACCGCGACCGAACTCGAGACCGAGTGGCAGCTCGACCCTCGCTGGGACGGCGTCCGCCGCGACTACACCGCCCAGGACGTGATCGACCTGCGCGGTCCGGTGCGCGAGGAGCAGACCATCGCCCGGCGCGGGGCGGAGAAGCTGTGGGAGCTCATCCGGTCCAACGGCTCCGAGGACAGCCCCGAGTGGGTTGCGGCGCTCGGCGCCCTCACCGGCAACCAGGCCGTGCAGCAGGTGCGGGCCGGCCTCAAGGCCATCTACCTCTCCGGCTGGCAGGTGGCCGCCGACGCCAACCTCTCCGGCCAGACCTACCCCGACCAGAGCCTCTACCCGGCCAACTCGGTTCCGGCCGTGGTGCGCCGCATCAACAACGCGCTGCTGCGGGCCGGCCAGATCGAGTTCAGCGAGCGCGGCGAGGCCGCCGACTGGATGGCGCCGATCGTCGCGGATGCCGAGGCCGGCTTCGGCGGACCGCTCAACGCCTACGAGCTCATGCACTCGATGATCGAGGCCGGCGCGGCGGGCGTGCACTGGGAGGACCAGCTCGCGTCGGAGAAGAAGTGCGGGCACATGGGAGGCAAGGTGCTCGTGCCGACCAGCCAGCACATCCGCACCCTCAGCGCCGCCCGCCTCGCCGCCGACGTCGCCGGCGTGCCGAGCATCATCATCGGCCGCACGGACTCGCTCGCCGCGAACCTCATCACGAGCGACGTGGACGAACGCGACCGGCCGTTCCTCGACGGAACGCGCACCCCGGAGGGGTTCTACGGAACGAAGCCCGGCATCGAGACGGTTCTCGCCCGGGGGATGGCCTACGCGCCGTACGCCGACCTGCTCTGGGTGGAGAGCTCGGAGCCCGACCTCGAGCTGGCCAGGACCTTCGCGGAGCACATCCACTCCGTGTACCCCGACAAGAAGCTGGCCTACAACTGTTCGCCGTCGTTCAACTGGAAGTCGCACCTCGACGACGAGACGATCGCGCGGTTCCAGCGCGAGCTCGCCTCGATGGGATACACGTTTCAGTTCATCACCCTCGCGGGCTTCCACGCCCTCAACCACTCCATGTTCACGCTCGCGAAGGACTACGCCGAGCGGCACATGAGCGCCTACGTCGAACTGCAGGAGGCCGAATTCGCCTCCGAGGCAGACGGCTACACGGCAACGCGCCACCAGCGCGAGGTCGGCACCGGGTACTTCGACCGCGTGGCCACCGCCCTCAACCCCACGAGCGCCACCCTCGCGCTCGCCGGCTCCACCGAGACGGCCCAGTTTCACTGATCCCGCTCGCCTCCACCCCTCCCTTCCCACCCCTCCCTTCCCCTTCCGAAATCCATGCGTTCTTCGCCGACCGTCGCGTGTCGTGGTGCGACACGCCGGGTGGCATCCAGAAATGCATGGATTTCGGAAGTGAGGGCCGGGCGACCAAGGGGCAACCACATCTTCAGGAAAGAGAGAACGACCATGACTTCACGAATCGAGATCGCCGGCCCGCTGCGCGATCGTTACGACGAGATCCTCACGCCGGGGGCGCTGCGCTTCCTGGCCGACCTGCACGACCGCTTCGCCGGCCGCCGGCACGACCGGCTCGCCGCCCGCATGCAGGTGCGCTACGACCTGGGCAACGGCCGCAACCTGCGATTCCTGCCCGAGACCGCGGCCATCCGGGCGGATGACTCCTGGCGCGTCGCCGGCGCCGGGCCCGGTCTCGAAGACCGCCGGGCGGAGATCACCGGCCCGACGGACCGCAAGATGGCCATCAACGCGCTCAACTCCGGAGCGAACGTCTGGCTGGCCGACCAGGAGGATGCCACGAGCCCCACCTGGGGCAACGTGATCGAGGGCCAGCTCTCGCTCTTCGACGCCTTCCGCGGGCGGCTCGAGTACACGAACGACGACGGCAGGCAGTACCGGGTCACCGGCGCGCAGCCGACCGTGGTCATGCGTCCGCGCGGCTGGCACCTCGTGGAGAAGCACCTCACCTACGTCGACCGCACCGGCCGCCGCACCGCGGCATCCGGATCGCTCGTGGACTTCGGCCTCTACTTCTTCCACAACGCGAAGCGACTGATCGAGCTCGGCCGGGGCCCGTACTTCTACCTGGCCAAGCTGGAGTCGCACCTCGAGGCGCGGCTCTGGGACGACGTGTTCAGCTTCTCGGAGGAGGCCATCGGCATCGACCACGGCACCATCCGGGCCACGGTGCTGATCGAGACGATCCCCGCCGCGTTCGAGATGGACGAGATCCTCTGGGAGCTGCGCGACCACTGCGCCGGCCTCAACGCCGGCCGCTGGGACTACATCTTCAGCATCATCAAGAACTACCGCGGCCGCGGCCAGTGGTTCGTGCTGCCTGACCGCACCCAGATCACCATGACGGTGCCCTTCATGCGGGCCTACACCGAGCTTCTCGTGCAGACCGCCCACAAGCGCGGTGCTCACGCGATCGGCGGCATGTCGGCATTCATCCCCAACCGGCGCGATCCGCTGGTCACGGAGCAGGCGCTCGAGAAGGTGGCGGCGGACAAGAAGCGCGAGGCCGGCGACGGGTTCGACGGCACCTGGGTCGCGCATCCCGACCTCATCCCCACCGCGCGCGCCGAGTTCGATGCCGTGCTCGGCTCCCGGCCGAACCAGCTCGACCGGCAGCGCCCGGAGGTGTCGGTGACCGCCGAGCAGCTGCTCGACATTCGTTCGGCCGGGGGCACGGTGACGGATGCCGGCGTGCGCGGCAACGTGGCGATCGCCATCCGCTACATCGAGTCCTGGCTGCGCGGCGTGGGCGCGGCGGCCATCGACAACCTCATGGAGGATGCCGCCACGGCCGAGATCAGCCGCTCGCAGATCTGGCAGTGGATCCACCAGGACACGGTCACCGAGGAGGAGACTGCCATCACCCGGCCGCTGATCGAGGGCTACATCGCGGAGCTGGGGCTCACCGGCGGCCGGTTCGCCGACGCCATCGAGGTGTTCCGCGAGGTGGCGCTGCAGGAGGAGTTCCCCACCTTCCTCACGGTGGCCGCCTACCCGCGGTACCTGGTGGAGGCGGAGCGCGCCCCGCGCGAGAGCGAGAGGGTGGGCGTCGCGGCCTGACCCGGCCGGATCATCGGCACCCGTGCCCGTTCGTCACCCCGGTGCCGGACGGGCACGATCGCGTGTGGCGCTAGGACTCGCGCGAGCGGTGGATGAGCTTCGAAAGAACGATCGCGCTGCGGGTGTGGTCAACGTTGGGGGCGACGCGCACGCGTTCGAGGGCGAGCTCGAGCGACGGGATGTCGCGCGAGCGCATGTGCACGATCGCGTCGGCACTGCCGGTGACGGTGCCGGCATCCACCACCTCGGGCACGCCGGAGAGGATGCGCCGCAGTTCCTCCGGCGCCACGGTGCCGCGGCAGAACAGCTCGACGTATGCCTCGGTGCCGAGCCCGTCGACGGCAGGGTCGACCTGAATGGTGAAGCCGCGGATCACCTTGTCGGCGACGAGCCGGTCCACGCGCCGTTTCACTGCGGACGCCGAAAGCCCGATCACCTCGCCGATATCGCCGTATCCGGCACGCGCATTTTGGCGAAGAAGGTCGATAATGCCGTAGTCCAGGCTGTCCATGGCCCTACCTTACGGTTTATATTTGTGCTGCAGGGTGCAATTTCAGCGATTTTGTGCGCCTTAAGCGCTGAATGTTCTGATGTGTGCGTGTGACACTGGAACGACCCCACACCCCGATCTCCAAAGGAGCCCTCGTGTCGGCCACCACTCCCATTACGGATGCTGCACCCAGCATCGAAAAGACCCCTCAGCGCGTCGCCACCAAGCGCACCGTGCTGATGTGTCGCCCCGACTTCTTCACCGTCGTGTACCGCATCAACCCGTGGATGGATCCGCGGCTCCCCACCGACACGGCGCTCGCCGTTCGCCAGTGGGAGGTGCTGTACAACACGTACCTCGAACTCGGATTCGACGTGGAGCTCATCGACCCGATCGACGGCCTGCCCGACATGGTCTACGCGGCCAATGGCGGTTTCGTGCTCGACAACATCGCCTACGGCGCGAGCTTCACGTACAAGGAGCGCCAGCCGGAGGGCCCGGCGTACATGGACTGGTTCCGCGCCAACGGCTTCGACGTGCGCGAGCCGCAGAACGTGAACGAGGGCGAGGGCGACTTCCTGCTCGTGGGCGACGCCATCCTGGCCGGCACCGGCTTCCGCAGTGCATCCAACAGCCACCAGGAGATCGGCGAGATCTACGGCCGCGAGGTCGTGACGCTCGAGCTCGTCAACCCGAGCTTCTACCACCTGGACACCGCGATCGCCGTGCTCGACCCCGCGCCGGCCCCCGGCGAGTCGCCGAACATCGCCTACCTGCCGTCCGCCTTCAACGAGGCCGGGCTTGCCGTGCTCCGCGAGCGCTACCCGGACGCCATCCTCGTGAACGAGGAGGACGCGGCGGTTCTCGGCCTCAACTCCTTCAGCGACGGCCACAACGTCGTGATCGCCGCCCGCGCGAAGGACTTCGAGCGCCAGCTGCTCGAGCGCGGCTACAACCCCATCGGCGTCGACCTCTCCGAACTGCTGCTCGGCGGCGGCGGCGTCAAGTGCTGCACCCTCGAGCTGCGACGATGAGCGTGATCTCCGGCCTGTCGACCTCGGCCTCCGCGCAGCTCATCGAGCTCGAGGACGCCCACATCGCCCACACGTACCACCCGCTTCCCGTGGTGGTGGCGACGGCGCAGGGCGCGTGGGTCACGGATGTCGAGGGTCGCAAGTACCTCGACTGCCTCGCGGCGTACTCCGCCGTGAACTTCGGGCACGGGCATCCGGCGCTCATCGCCGCGGCGAAGGCGCAGCTCGACCGCGTCACGCTCACGAGCCGGGCGTTTCACAACGACCAGCTCGGCCCGTTCGTCGCCGCGCTTGCCAAGCTCGCCGGCAAGGACATGGTCATCCCGATGAACACGGGAACCGAGGCGGTGGAGTCCGGCATCAAGGTCGCCCGCGCCTGGGGCTACCGCGTGAAGGGCGTCGAGCCGGAGAACGCCAACATCATCGTGGCCGAGGGCAACTTCCACGGCCGCACGATCACGGTCGTGGGCTTCTCGAGCGATCCGGTGGCCCGTCACGGCTTCGGGCCGTTCACGCCGGGCTTCCGCTCGGTGCCCTACGGGGATGCCGCGGCCCTCGAGGCGGCCATCGACGACAACACGGTGGCCGTGCTCATCGAGCCCATCCAGGGCGAGGCGGGCATCCTGGTTCCGCCGGCCGACTACCTCCCGGCGGTGCGTGAGATCACCGCGCGGCGCAACGTGCTCTTCATCGCGGACGAGATCCAGTCCGGCCTCGGTCGCACCGGGGCCACGTTCCAGTGCGACAACGTCGGGGTCGTGCCCGACCTCTACCTTCTGGGCAAGGCGCTCGGCGGCGGGATCGTGCCGGTCTCGGCCGTGGTCGGAAACGCCGACATCATCGGCGTTCTCGGCTCGGGCGAGCACGGCTCCACCTTCGGCGGCAACCCGCTCGCGGCGGCCGTCGGCCGCGCGGTGATCGGCCTGCTCGAGACCGGGGAGTTCCAGGAGCGCTCGCGCACCCTGGGGCTGCGCCTGCACGCGTCTCTCGATCGCCTGGTCGGCAAGGGAGTGCTCGCCGTGCGCGGCGTCGGCCTCTGGGCGGGAATCGACATCGATCCAGAGCTCGCCACCGGCCGCGAGGTCTGCGAGCTTCTCGTGACGCGCGGCGTGCTCGCCAAGGACACCCACGGGTCCACCATCCGTCTCGCGCCGCCCATCGTTGTCGAGGCGGCCGACCTGGACTGGGCAGTCGAACAGCTCGAGGCAGTGCTGCAGGAGCTCGCCGCCGCGAGGTAGTCGTTGCCTATGCTGGGCGGATGACGTCGCCCAGCATCCGCGGCCGCATGGTGGCGCGCAACCCCAGCGAGCCGCACCGCGCCTCCAGCCCGCTCGAACTGCTCTTCGACCTCACCTTCGTGGTGGCGATCTCCCAGGTCGCCGCCCCGCTCGCCGAGGGGCACGGCCTGGATGGGATCGTGCCGTACCTCATGGTGTTCTTCGCCATCTGGTGGGCGTGGATGAACTTCACCTGGTTCGCCTCCGCCTACGACATCGACGACGTGCCGTACCGTCTGCTCACGATGCTGCAGATGGCGGGGGTTCTCGTGCTCGCGGCGGGCGTGCCGGCGGCGTTCGAGGGTCAGGACTACGTCTTCGTGACCGTCGGCTACCTCATCATGCGGGTGGGCCTGGTGAGCCAGTGGATTCGCGCCGGAGTCGAGCATCCGCAGGGCAGGGTCACGGCGTTCCGCTACGCGGGCGGCGTCACGCTGGTGCAGCTCGGCTGGGTGGCGAGGCTGGCGCTTCCGCCCGAGTTCGGCGTCGCCTCGTTCGTCGTGCTGGCGGTCCTCGACCTGTCGGTGCCGCTGTGGGCCGAACGCACGGGGAGCACCTCGTGGCATCCGCATCACATCGCGGAGCGCTACGGGTTGTTCACGATCATCCTGCTCGGCGAGTCGGTGTCCGCCGCGACGATCGCGGTGAAGGGGAGCCTCTCGGCGACCGGGGTGAGCGCCGGTCTCGTGGAGGTGGCCGTGGGCGGCCTCGTGTTGCTCTTCGCCCTCTGGTGGCTGTACTACCTCGAGCCGGCGGGGGCCGGCCTGGCCGCCCGCCGCAACCGTTCCTTCCTCTGGGGCTACGGCCACTACGTCATCTTCGCCTCGCTCGCGGCGGTCGGGGCGGCGCTCGAGGTGGCGGTGGAGCACGGGGCCGGCGAGGCGCACCTGTCGGATGCCGGGGCGGCGCTGGCTCTGGCCGTGCCGGTCGCGCTCTTCCTGGCTTCGCTCTCCGCCCTGCACGCGCCCCTCGCGAGCCGGCTCGCGATCCGGCCGGCGGCCGTCGCGATCGCCGTCGCCCTGATTCTGGCCGTGCCGCTCGCGGCCCCGGCGAACGGACTCCCGTCGTCGGTGCTCGCGATCGCCCTGGTCGCCGCGGCACTCGCGGCGGTCACCATTGCGGACCCTCGACGTCGCGGGGAAACGGTCGCCTGAACGCTGGTACCGATTCGGTACCAGTCCGGTACCATGGCCGAATGGCAACGAATCTGAGGCTGAGGGCCGAGGCCGAAGCGGCGGTGAGGGCCGAGGCCGAGCGGTCCAACCGGTCGCAGCAAGACGTGATCCGGGCGGCGATCGCCAGCTACCTGAGCCTCGACGGGGCCGAGCCGCCCTCGCCCGCCGCGCCGACCGAGGGGCCGGCGGCGCCCGACCGCCTGCTTCCGCCGCGCTCGCGCTTCGCGCGCGCCGGCCAGCGACTGCTGCTGCCCACGTCGATGCGGTCGAGCGACCTGTTGGGTCGCTCCGATCGTGGCTAGGTTCTACGTCGACAGCAGCGCCCTGATCAAGCGGGCCGTCGCGGAGGTCGAGTCGGATGCCCTCGAGGAGGAGTTGTCCTTCGGGGTGGAGCGCGGCCACGTGCTCATCGCCTCATCCCTCGCCTGGGTGGAGGTGACGCGGGCGCTGAGGTCGCGGCTCGGCTTCGAGAACCCGGACGACATCCGCCTGCTCGCCGACATCGCCCTCTCCGGGATCTCCGAGGGGGTGATGGATGGCGCGGTCGTCGCCCTCGCCCGCCGGCTCTCGCCCGTCACGCTGAGGAGTGCCGACGCCATCCACCTCGCCACGGCGGTGTTGCTCGACGCGGATGTCGTGATTGCGTACGACCAGCGGCTCATCGAGGGCGCGCGCGAGCTCGGTCTTCGCACGCGCAGCCCCCGCTGAGGCCGCTGGCTACTCGCGCGCCTACTCGATCGTCGCGAGCAGCTTCATGAACTCCCGCATCCACTCCGGGTGGTCCGGCCAGGCCCGTCCGGAGACGAGGTTGCCGTCGACGACGCCGGCGCCGCCCTCGAAGATGCCGCCGCCGAGCTCCACGTCCGGCTGGAGCGCCGGGTAGGCCGAGGTCGTGCGGCCGTGGAGAACGCCGGCCGCAGCGAGCAGGAGAGGCCCGTGGCAGAGGGCGGCGACCGGCGCGTTCTTCTCGAAGAAGTAGCGCACGATCCGCTTCGCGTCCTCGTCGTTGCGGATGTATTCCGGCGCCCGGCCGCCGGGCACCACCACGGCCACGTAGTCGGACGGGTCCACGTCCTTGAAGGCGATGTCGGCATCCCACATGTGGCCGAGCTTCTCGGTGTAGGTGTCGAAGCCGTCGACGAAGTCGTGCACCACGAACTGCAGCTTCTTCTTGGTCGGGGCCGCGATGTGCACCTCGTAGCCGGCCTCGCGCAGGCGCTGGTATGGATAGAAGACCTCGAGGGTCTCGGCGGCGTCCCCGGTCAGGATGATGATCTTGGCCATGTCATACCTCTCTGTATGCGAAATCGGGCTCGTCACACGGGCCGATGAACCAAGCGTCTGCCCCGGGGCGCGCGGAGGCAACGCGGTTTCGCAGCATCTGCGAAACGGGGGCCGATGAGCCTCGAACACGGGGCGGCGCACGGCCTAGACTCGCCCTATGTCTGCACCGACGCAGTTCTCCGACCGGTCCGGCATCCAGTCCGCCGAGCGCGTGCTCGCCCTCCTCGGCGAGATCGGCGCCGCGCCGTCGGGCGCCACCGCCCAGGAGCTGGCCGGCCGACTCGACCTCACCCTCTCGACCACCTACCGCCTGCTCAAGACCCTCGAGCGGCAGGACTTCGTGAGCCGGCAGGCGGCGAACCACCGCTACATCCTCGGCCGCACCGTCGACACGCTCGGCCGCGCGCTGCGCTACCAGCTTGTGGCCACCGACCAGGTTCGGGCCACCCTCCGCTCGGTGCACGACGCGGTGCACGCCCCGGCCTATCTCACCGTGTTCCGTGGCGAGGACATCGCGGTGGCGCACATCGAGGACTCGCCGGAACATCCCCGCATCGGGCAGCTGCACGTGGGGTTCGCCGAGGCGTCGCACGCGACCGCGTTCGGCAAGCTCATGCTCGCGGCGATGGATGACGCGTCGCTCTCGCGCTTTCTCGAGCGCCACAACCCCCGGGCCCTGACGACCCACAGCGTGACCGACGCGGCCAAGCTGCGCGAGCAGCTCGACGAGGTGCGCGCCCAGCAGATCGCCGTGGAGGTGGAGGAGTACACGCCGCTGCTCGCCTGCATCGCGGCCCCTGTGCGGGCCCGCAGCGGCAAGGTCATCGGGGCGGTGTCGGTCTCCGTCTCGGCGGCCGACTTCTCCCGCCGGTCCGGAGAGCTCGAGAAGGCGGTGCGGCGCGGGGCCTGGCACGTCTCGGCCCAGGTCGAGTGACCGCAGCCCCTTAGGGGGTTCAGTGTCTTCCGAATCCAGGCCGGGGACTGTGTGCACCCGTAGCGGGTCGAGCACCTACGCGCATCCGGCGTTGGTCGGGCACCCACGCGCATCCCGCCAGCACTCGAGTGGGCAAAAGTGGCGGCAAGACTCGGGGTTTGGGTGCAGTTTTGCCCACTCACCCGAGGAGGGGGTCGATCACGAGAAGGACCGCGGCGTTAGGGGAAGCGACCGCGGGTGAGCACCGAGTGGGGCCGATCAGGCGCGCGAACGGGAAAGTGCCCGGAGTGGACAGCCCCCGGCGAGTGCCAGAGGATGGAGGCAGTGCGCCGCCGCACCGGGCGTCGGCTGACGGAAGGACGCCTCCGTGGGCAGCATCGTCGCGAACATGTTCCTCACGCTCGACGGGGTCTACCAGGCGCCCGGTGGTCGGGAGGAGGACCCCTCGGACGGCTTCGCGTTCGGTGGGTGGCAGGCGCCGGTCTCCGACGATGAGGCCGGCGAGACCATCGGCGCCGAGATCGAGCGCATCGACGCCCTGCTCCTCGGCCGCAAGACCTACGACATCTTCGCGGCCTATTGGCCGCACCAGTCGGGCCAGATCGGCGACATTCTCAACCGGGTGCCCAAGTTCGTCGTCTCCAGTACGCTGACCGATCCGAGCTGGGAGGGCACGACAGTGCTGCCGGATGCCGCTGCCGCCGGCCGGCTTCGGGAGGAGTACGACGAGGTGCACACGTTCGGCAGCGGTGTGCTCATCCGTTCGCTGATCGCGGCGGACGTGCTCGACCGTCTGCACCTCTACCTTTACCCGGTCACCCTCGGGCAGGGCAAACGCCTCTTCGCCGCAGGCACCATCCCCGCCACGTTCCGGCTGGCGCAGCCGGCGCGCACCTTCCCGAAGGGCGCCGTGTCACTGGTGTACGAGCGCGCGGGCGAGGTCGAACTGCGGGACATGTAGGGCAGTCCGCGCTCGATCTCGGTGCGGTCGTCGACCCGGATCGAGACGGGCGCGCGCATCTCCGTCATGGCGTCAGCACGATCCGGCCGAAGACCTCGCCCGCGTCCATGCGCCGGTGCGCCTCCTCGGCCTTCGCGAGAGGGAGCACATCGTGGACCACGGCTCGCAGTACGCCTCGGGCAGCCGCCTCAAACTGGTCAGCGCGCACGAGGTTGCGCTCGAGAACGGGCACCGTGTCCAGGCTGAACGTGCCAAATGACAGCGACTTCTGAAAGGCGCGCATCAGCGGCATGCCGAAGTCAGCGGGGGGATAGCCCGCGACGACGCCTACCGAGACCATGCGACCGTTCGGCGCGAGATGCTCGAAGAAGGTCGGCATGGCCTCCCCGCCCACGAGGTCGAAGACGAGGTCGGACGGAGCCGACTCCCCACCCTCGTGCCTCTTCCCGGAACGGTCGAGCAGGCTTGTTGCGCCGAACGCCCGAAGTCGATGGCCGCGCTCGGGAGACGAGGTTGTCACGCCGATCTCCTTCGCGCCACCCGCTGCCGCCAATTGCACGGCCATGATGCCGATGCTCCCAGCAGCGCCGCGCACCAGCACCGATTGACCGGTGGTGAAGCGCGCATGCGCAAGCGCGAAGTGGGCCACCGGGCCGGCAGTTCCGAGGGTCACGGCATCGATCATCGAGAGATCCGCCGGAAGAGAGGTCACATCATCGACGGCGGCGATCGCGCGTTCGGCGTACCCGCCACTGAGGCCGGTGAACGCCCAGACGCGTTGCCCGATCCACGTCGGATCGACCCCGTCGCCGACTTCGATCACGCGCCCCGCTACCTCGCTGCCGGGGATGAGTCCCACGGCAAAGCCGGTGCCGAGTGTTCCGCGTCGGATGACCGCGTCGACGCCGCCGACTCCGATCGCCTCGGTCTCAATCAGCACGTGGCCCGGCCCGACGACCGGTTCGGGCATGTCGACCACCGCCAATCCGTGCGCATCACCAAAGCTTCGGATCTTCACTGCCTGCATTTCGCTGCCCCTTGTCCTTGCGCTTCGGCGAGGATTCCCGCTCATCAGGACAGTAACGGACGCCCCCGTCCACTTTGCTAAAGTGAGAACCATGCCAGACGGATTGCCTCACATGCTCAGGGCCGATGCCGAAGACAACAGGCAACGAGTGCTCGACGCAGCGCGAACCCTGTTCTCCGAGCGAGGCCTCGACGTACGGATGCGTGCGATCGCCCGGCAGGCCGGCGTCGGCCCCGCGACGCTCTACCGACGGTTCCCGACCAAGCAGCACCTCATCGATGCCGCGTTCGCTGATGAGCTTCACGCCTGCCGAACGATCGTCGCCGAGGCGTGCGCCGACCCTGACCCGTGGCGCGGATTCTGTTCCTACCTTGTGCGTATCGGCGAACTGAACGCGCAGAATCAGGGCTTTACCGATGCATTCCTCTCGACATTCCCGAACACTGTCGACTTCACGGCCCACCGAGCGGCGATGCTGAACTCCCTCGCCGACCTCTGCCGACGCGCGCAGAGGGCTGGAGCGCTCCGACCCGATGTCGTACTCGACGACCTGGTGCTCATGCTCATGGCCGGTCGCGGAATCTCGGCGGCGACCACCGACCAGCGGCTCGCCGCAGCGCGCAGATTCTCGGCCCTCGCGATCGAGGCTTTCCGGGACTCGGGACCGGGCATGCGTCTCCCGCCGCCGGCCCGGGTCGCCGCCGCCATGCTCGCGGTCTGACTCGCTACCGCGCGCGGGGAGCGAGCCTCTCCAGCTGGGTGACGTGCGCCGGGGTGAGTTCCTCGAGCGAGTTCACTCCGAGCAGGCGCATGGTGCGCACGATCTGCTCGCCGAGGATCTCGATGGCCCGGTCCACTCCCTCGCGGCCGCCGGCCATCAGCCCGTAGAGGTAGGCGCGGCCGACCATGGTGAACTTGGCGCCGAGAGCCACGGCGGCCACGATGTCCGCGCCGCTCATGATGCCGGTGTCGAGATGGATCTCGGTGTCCATCCCCACCTCGCGAGCGACCTCCGGCAGCAGGTGGAACGGGATCGGCGCCCGGTCGAGCTGGCGGCCGCCGTGGTTGGAGAGCGTGATGCCGTCCACTCCCATGCTGGCGAGACGCTTGGCGTCGTCGAGATTCTGCACGCCCTTGACCACGAGCTTGCCCGGCCACTGGTCCTTGATCCAGGCGAGGTCCTCGAAGGTGACCGTGGGGTCGAACATGGTGTCGAGCAACTCGCCGACGGTTCCGCTCCAGCGGTCGAGGGAGGCGAAGGCGAGTGGCTCGGTGGTGAGGAAGTTGATCCACCACTCGGGGCGCGGCAGGGCGTTGATCACGGTTCCCAGGGTGAGCTGGGGCGGGATGGAGAAGCCATTGCGCTTGTCGCGCAGGCGCGCCCCGGCGACCGGAACATCCACCGTCACCAGCAGGGTGTCGAAGCCGGAGGCGGCGGCGCGGTCCACGAGGGCCATCGACCGCTCGCGGTCCTTCCACATGTAGAGCTGGAACCAGTTGCGGCCGTTCGGGTTCGTCGCCTTCACGTCCTCGATCGCGGTCGTGCCCATCGTGGAGAGCGCGAACGGGATGCCGGCCGCGGCGGCGGCGCCGGCCCCGGCGATCTCGCCCTCGCTCTGCATCATGCGGGTGAAGCCGGTGGGGGCGATGCCGAACGGGAAGGCCGTCGGGCCGCCGAGCACCGTGGACGAGGTGTCGACCACCGACACGTTTCGCAGGATTCCGGGGTTGAACTGGATGTCCTCGAACGCCTGGCGGGCGCGGGCGAGCGAGATCTCCGCCTCTGCCGCGCCCTCGGTGTAGTCGAACGCGGCCTTCGGAGTGCGGCGCTTGGCGATCGTGCGCAGGTCGTGGATGGTGAGGGCGTTCCTCAGGCGGCGCTTCTTCGCGTTGAGCTCCGGCGTCTTGAAGTGCATGAGCGGCGCGAGATCGCGCGGGCGGGGGAATCGTCGTTGCAGGGAGGACATGGCTCAGCTTTCGTTGTGGTCGTCGTCGAACTTGCGCAGCAGGCGGTCGCGCGCGTTGAAGATGTGCTCCCGGGTGAGCCGGCCGGCGAGGGCGATGTCGCCTACCGCGACGGCGTCGAGGATGCCCTGGTGCTGCTGGGCGACATCCGACGGCCTGATCAGCTGGTGGGCCTGCACCTGACCGATGCACAGCTCGATCTCGCCCATGATGAGCGAGTGCAGCCGACCGAGCCGGGGGCTCTGCTGGGCGAGCACGAGGGCGCGGTGGAAGTCGATGTCGGTTCGGGCCAGGGCCGCGCGGTCGTCGTTGGCCACGTGCTCCTCGAGTTGCCGCTGCAGGGCGAGGGCCGTGGGAGGCACCGCGCCGGCCATCGCGAGATTGTGCAGGGCGGCCTCCTCGATGAGGGCGCGGTTCGCGTAGAGGTCGACGATGTCGTCCCGGTCGAGTTGCGGCACGCGCGCGGCGTGGTGGGCCTGCCGGGTGAGCAGGCCCTCGCTCACGAGCCGCTCGAGCGCCGCCTTCGCCGTGGGCCTGGCGACCCCGTACTGCAGGGCGATGGCGGTCTCGGTCAAGAGGGACCCCGGCGCTGCCGAGCCCGTGACGATGCTCTCCCGGAGCGCCTCGTAGACGGCCTCGGGGAGGGACGTGGTCTTCAGTGACACGGACATTGTTATACAAGTATACGAGCCGCGCGGTCTGGCGCAAGTGGCGGGGGTGCCGCCTGCCGCACCCGACTTTCCCACTCAGCCGTCACCAACTGCTGGCTGGGGTCGCCGGGCGAGCAGTTAGTGACGGTTGAGTGGGGATGTGGGGGGGGGGGGCGTGGTGGGGGACCTACCCGAGCGACACCAGGTGGCGCCCGGTGGCGAGTTCCGTCTCGGCGCCGTCCGTCGCCACGAAGGTGACCGGCACCGGGCTCTCGATCGACACCGCCGAGCCGTCGATGCTCACGGCGATCGGGCCGAATGGCGTCGGCAACGAGCCCTCGGCGCGAGTGAGGGAGCCGAGCGCCGGTGCGATGCGTGCCCGAGTGAACCCGGGGGCGCCCGGAGTCACCCCGAGCACGTAGCTCACCAGGTCCCGCGTGGGGGTGCTGCTCCAGCCGTGCACCGGCGTGCCCCATCCCCAGCACTCGCCGAACGTGTCGTAGCCGTTCACGAGAAACTGCGACCAGCGACGGATGAGCCGCTCGATGCGATCCGCCCGGCCCGCGGCCGCGATGGCATCGTGCACGACGTAGCTGAAGAACGGTTCGGCGAGCACGATCTCGGTGTCGACGTCCCAGTCGATCCGCTGCACGCCATTCGACTGGTCGAGCAACTTCTGCAGATCGTAGCCGCCGTCGTTGCCCCCGATCCAGGACCGCACGACCAGCGATGCCTCGTCCGTGATCGCGTCGGCGATGCGCGACCAGCGTTCGCGCGGAGCGAGGCCGGAGACGATCGCGGTGGCGCCGGCGGCCTGGGACGCCGCGGGCATCCGCTGGGATCCCACGAAATGGTCGACGTAGGTGCCGCGCTCTTCGTCCCAGAAGTCCTCGAATCCGGCCCGGGCGGCCTCCCAGCGTGCCCGCGCCCAGCGCGAGTTTCCCGCGTTCTCCACGAAGTCGCTCATCTCGGCGAACTCGGCGAGGGCGCGCGCCCAGAGCGCGGTCACGATGGAGCTGCGGCCGGTGGTGAACACGCTCGCCCAGTCGACGAGGTTCCACTCCGGCACGTCGCTGATGGTGCCGAATCGGTCGATGTACGGCTCGTACCAGCGCAACACCCGTTCGACCGTCGGCAGCGTGGCGAGCAACTCGTCCACGTCGCCGACGTGCCGGAACAGGTTGTAGACCCCGTGCACCCAGTGCAGGGCCCAGTCCGGAATCGTCACGCTGCCACCGGCCTCGATTTCGCCCACCACGCTCATCGGGAGCATGCCGTCGGGGCGCGGCGAGTCGCCGAGGGTGATGTAGTTGCGGGCGAGCCGCCAGTCGTCGTTCGTGGCCAGGTGCACCATCTGGTGCACCACGCCGTCGCCGACCCAGGCGCGCTGTTCGCGGGTGGGGCAGTCGGTGAAGGCGTCGAAGGAGTTGAGGTCGACGGTGCGGATGCCGGCCGCATAGAGCGCGTCGATCTGCGGGTCGTCTGAGCGAAAGAACGAGTCGCCGGTGCGCGGATAGAGGTACTCGCGTACCGCGACATCGCCGATCGTGATGGGGCCGGGCTCGGCCGCGTGGATCACGAGGTGCAGGTAGCGCAGGCCGTTGAGCTCGACCGCGGTGAACCGGTCGTCGCTCCCCCGGGCGATGTAGCGTGCTCCGGTGCGCGGGGTCGACATGACGAGACCGGCGGTCGGGTCGAAGGGAAGCTCCCCGTAGTGCAGGTCGATCACCGTGCCGGCCGGCGCGTCGACAGCGAACTCGACGAAGCCGGCCACTACCCGTCCGAAGTCGCAGCGGACGTAGTGGCTCGCCGCGGCCGCGAGGTCGAACGTGACGGGGAGCTCCGTGGCCTCGGCGGTGTCGACGAGGGCGAGCACCTGGAGTACCCGTTCGGCCGGGTTGTCGTTGGTCCACGGCGGCAGGGCGCCGACGGACGAGTGGGCGACGACCTGGGGCGGCACGGTGTCGCCCCCGAGCGCGCCGATGGTTCGGGGGAGCAGCGCACCGAACGGATCGGTGGGCGGCTGCGAGCGGGCGAGACCGCCGATGTGGGTGGTCGACACGATCGCCGACGGCGCCCAGCCCGAGTCGTCGAAGCCGGACTGCGCCCAGTCCGACGGCAGCAGTCGGGCGTCGAGACTCTCGACGGGGACGCCGTCGAGTGGACCGTGGGCGAAGGTCGACCAGGCGTCCGATCGCGACACCCGCCAGGAGTCGTCGGAGACGAGCAGGCGCTCACCGAGACGGGCCTCGAAGACCAGCAGGGCATCCGTGCCGAGGCCGCCGTTGGCGATGGCCGGCTGCCAGAACGCGGTGGCATGGCCGTAGTAGGTGACGAGGATGGCGATGGTGTTCTCGCCGGTGACGAGGAAGGGAGCGAGGTCGTGCTCGTCGTAGCGCATCCGTCGCGGCTGGGAGCGGATGGGGCCTCGCCCGACCTCGGTACCGTTGACGAACAGCACGTAACGCGAGTCGGCGGTGAGGCGGCTCGGCGCGGTCGCCGGTACCTCGTCGAGAGCAAAGGTGCGCCGGTAGAGCACGCGGCCGAACTCGTGCGGCGGGATCTCTCCGCCGAAGCCGATCTGGTTCTGCGGCGTGGGCGGCTGCTCCGGGGCGATCCAGTGTCCGCTCCAGGAAATCGCGGTGAAGGGGGAAGGGGAGGTGGTCATGGGCGTCCAGCTTCGTCGGTGGAGGGGGCATCACGAGTGTAACGCACCGACCGACATGTTGGTAGGTCGGTTCGTCACACGGACCGACGACGCCCCGACCCGGGCACGCAGTCTAGGTGGCGAGCGCCCGCCGGATCAGCAGGTCGAAGAGGGCGATGCCCTCCGCGACATCCACCTCGTCCGGATCGGCGAGCCACTGGGCCTCGAGCCCCTCCACCGCGCCGAGCATGAGTGCCGCGAGGGTGCGGCTGTCGGCGTCGGGGGCCAGCTCTCCACGCTCGAACGACGAGTCGAATGCGGCCCGCATCGAGGCTCGAAGGCGGCGCGATCGCTGCACGAGCCAGTCGTGCGCCGGATGATCGGCATCCGCCGCCTCCGCGGTGAGCATGTGGGCGAGTTTGATGAGTTCTCGACCATCGAGGATGCGGCGGATCGAGACCTGCATCGACGCGAGCAGCTCCGTGGCCGACTCCGCCCCCTGCTCGATCGCCGGGCCGCGAAGCCGCAGCTCGTCGTCCCGGGCGTCGAGCAGGGCGAGAAGCAGCGCCTGCTTGTTCTCGAAGTGGTGCAGGATGCCAGCACGCGACATCCCGGCGCCGGTCGCGATCCGCCCGATGGTGGCCGCACGATAGCCGCGGGCCGAGAACTCGTCGAGGGCGGCCGCCAGGATGCGTTCGCGGGCATCCGCCCCCTCGCGGGCCGAGGTGTTTGTTCGCGCCATGGGGCAACTCTAGGGTCAGGCGTGGCCCCCATCCCCCACTCGGCCGTCACTAACTGCTGGCTGAGCGGCCCCAGCCAGCAGTTAGTGACGGCTGAGTGGGGATGTGGGACGGGGAACCCGCCGCCGGTCATCGCCCTGATAGAGCCGCCGAGCAGGGGATTCGCGTCGTGATCGATCCTGCGCTCGCCGAGAATCGTTCGGTGTCGCTGCTGAAGCTCGATGGCGGTGCGGACATCCTCGCCCTGACGCCGGAGCGAGCGGTCGGCCTCTCCCTGGCCGCCGCCGATCGGGTGGATGCGGCAACCCTCGCCACGAGGATCGCGCACGCCGGCATCACCCTCAACGACCCCGACTACCTCTTCTACCTCCCCCTCGCCGAACAGGATGCCGTTCGTCACGAGCCCGCCTTCGCCGGAACACGACGGCTGACGTCCGACGACGAGAAGGCCTTTGCGCGATTCGCCGACGAGGCGCCCGAGGACGACAGGGACGAGGCGTTTGTCGAGCTCGACCATTGGCTCGTCGTCGGTACCTTCGTCGACGGTCGGCTCGTCGCCGCGGCGAGCATGTATCCGTGGGACGGAACCCGGCTTGCCGACCTCGGCACGATCACCCTGCCGGAGTATCGGGGCCGCGGATTGGCTCGAGCGACGGTGCGGGCGATAAGCGCTCAGGCCATCGCGATGGGCTACGAACCGCAGTACCGCCGCCAGCTCGACAACGCACCATCGGTGGCGTTGGCCCGGTCGGCCGGGTTCGTGCGTTTCGGCGAGTGGCAAGTCATCGTCTCCGACGCTCCTTAGGGATCGGGATGGCGCCCCCACGACGCCGACAGCAAGGCCACTATTCAGAATAGCAATACACTATTCGAATAGCTGGAATGTGAAGCCTGACCGGACCGGAGCTCCCGGGTGGCCCGGCCACCCCCGCGACGAGAGGACCAGGCATGAGACGCGCGATAGTCAGCGGCGGCCAGAGCGGACTCGGGGAGGCGTGCGTGGCACGACTTCGTCGGGAGGGAGTCGAGACCTTCTCGCTCGACCTGTCGCCCGACGCCGACTTCTCCCTCGATGTGAGCGACTCCGCCGCGGTCAACCGGGCGGTGGCGGAGATCGGGCGGGTGGACATCCTCGTCAACAGCGCCGGCATCGTCGGCCCGAACCTGCCGCTCTGGGAGATCGACGACCGCTCCTGGCAAAAGACCCTCGACGTGAACATCAACGGGGTCTTCAACCTCTGCCGGGCCGTCGTGCCGGGCATGCGCGAGAGGGGCTGGGGCCGTATCGTCAGCATGGCGAGCATCGCCGGCAAGGAGGGCAACCCCAACCTCAGCGCGTACTCCACGTCGAAGGCCGCGGTCATCGGGCTCACCAAGTCCCTGGGCAAGGAGCTGGCCACGAGCGGCGTGCTCGTGAACGCGATCGCGCCGGCGGTGATCGAGACGCCGATGAACGCGGCGAACACGCCGGAGGTTCTCGACTACATGATCGCGAAGATCCCGATGGGCAGGCTCGGCAGGGCGGAGGAGGTGGCGAATCTGGTCTACTGGCTCGCGTCCGACGAGTGCAGCTTCTCCACCGGCAGCGTGTACGACATCAGCGGCGGCCGCGCCACCTACTAGGCCCGGCCACTCGACCAAGGAGAAGACCCTGATGACCCAGGAATTCGACGCACTCGTCGCGATCGTCACGGGGGGAGCCAGCGGCATCGGCGCGGCCACCGCCGACTACCTGAGCGCGCGCGGCGCGAGTGTGGCCGTGCTCGACCGATCCGTTCCAGAAGACGGCCAGCACTTCTCGGTCGCGTGCGACGTGACGGACGGCAGCCAGGTGGCGTCCGCGGTCGACCGGGTGGTCGAGAGGTTCGGCGGCATCGACATCCTCATCAACAACGCGGGGATCGGCGCGGTCGGGCCGGTCTCCGAGAACGACGACGACGAATGGCGGCGCGTGCTCGATGTCAACGTGCTCGGCATCGTGCGCCTGAGCCGGGCCGCCCTCCCGCATCTGCAGCGCTCGGCCGCCGGGGCGATCGTCAACACCTGTTCCGTCGTCGCGAGCGTCGGGGTGCCGAACCGGGCGCTCTACTCCGCGAGCAAGGGGGCAGTCGAGTCGCTCACTCGGGCAATGGCGGCGGACTTTCTTCAGCACGGCATCCGCGTGAACGCGGTCTCCCCCGGCACGGCAGACACGCCGTGGGTGGCGCGGCTGCTCGCCGCGGCCGACGACCCGAAGGCCACCGAGGCCGCCCTCGTCGCTCGCCAGCCGATGGGGCGACTCATCACCGCGGCGGAGGTCGCGCACGCCATCGCCTATCTCGCGAGCCCGCTCAGCGCGTCCACCACCGGAACCGTGCTGGCGGTCGACGGCGGCATGCACAGCCTCCGGCTCAATTGAGCCGGCGGACGACAGCGGGGAGTGACGGATGACCGACACGGCGGCAGACCTTCGAGCCGAACTCGAGGCGGTGGGAGTCGACAGATTCACCGCGCGCGACTACCGGCCGGGCACGGTCGTCCACATCGTGCTCTTCAGGTACACCGCGGCGGCGACCGAGGCGCACCGCGCCGAGGTCGCGCGCCGGTTCCACGCACTGGCCGCCACCGAGCGGCGCGGCGCGCCATACATCTCGTCGATCACGAGTGGAACGCAGCAGAGCGGCGAGGTGGCCCCGGGCGGATTCGAGCACGGCTTCGTCGTCACCTTCTCCTCCCTGGGCGACCGCAACTTCTACGTCGGTGAGCCGATCGTGACCGATCCGGAGTTCTACGACCGGGTGCACGCCGAGTTCAAGCAGTTCGTTGGTCCGCTGCTGGCCCCGGGAGGCGTCCTGGTCTTCGACTTCAGCCCGCAGCCCGAGGGCTGAGCCCCAGCAGCTCGCGGTCGTCGGCATCCAGCTCGAGGCGTGCGGATGCCGCGGAGTCCACGATCGTCCGCGGCCGGCTCGACCCGACGAGGGGCACGATTCCGGTGTCGAGGCCGAGCAGCCAGGCGAGCGAGACCTGTTGCACCGAGACCCCGTGCCGAGCGGCGACCGCGGCTCGCGCATCGGCCACCGTCGACCGGGCGAGGTCCGGACCGCCGAGCGGCATGTAGGCGAGGTAGGCGATCCCCGCGCCCGCGCAGTGCCGCGCGGTGGGCAGGTCGCCCGCAGAATCGAACGAGAGCCGGTTCTGCACCGATTCGATCGAGGTGACGGACCGAGCGATTTCGATCTGGTCGATGCTGACGTTGGAGAGGCCGATCGCGTCGATCTTGCCCTCCGTGCGCAGCTCGTCGAGGGCCGCGACGCTCTCGTCGAGCGGAACGAGCGGGTCGACGTGGTGCAGATGGTAGAGCCCGATCCTCTCCACACCGAGAGTCCGCAGGCTGATCTCGCAGTGCGACCGGAGTGTCGCCCGGCTCGCGTCCACGGGGAAGCCGTCACCGGAGCGCCAGTGGCCGCCCTTGGTGGCCACGAGCACGTCCTCGTGCCGGCCAGACAGCGCGAGGCGCACAATGGACTCCGCGTACGACTCGACGCCGGCCCGGGTGTAGGCCAGCGCGGTATCGATCAGGGTCACCCCCGCCTCGATCGCGGCGTGCACGGTCGCGACGGCGGTGGCCTCGTCGACCGCCCCGAACGCGAACGGCGCCGTTCCCAGGCCGATCTTGCCGACGGCGGCGTCGCCGACGCGGGTGCTCACGAGGCGCTTCGGCGCGAGTCGCTCAGCTCCTTCAGCCTGGCCCGCACGTTCTGGCGCACGAACGGCGGCAGCTGGAACAGGCTCTCGCCCACCGCGCGCCGGGGCGTCCACTGGGTGTGGTGCCGGAACACGCGAGCGGCATCGTCGTCATGAGCGGCGATCGTGGTCCAGACCGCGGCGTACGCCTCCGGGTCGTCGATGATGTCGGACAGGGGGGTCTCGAGCGAGACCTCGCCTCGGGCCGGAGCCTCGGCATCCGCCTGCACCGACCAGTGGTGGCTGCCCGATCCCACCCGCACGAACTCGCGCGCGCCCGGCAGCCAGACCTCGGCCGTCGTGTTGGGCGGGATCACCGCGTCGATCTCGATCGTGCCGTGGTCGGAGCGCGCCCAGCCCGTGCTCGCCAGACCGTACGGCGTCTCGTGCGAGGTGCGGGCGAAATCGAACTCGGGCAGCGGCCGGGGGGCGACGAGGATGCTGCGGTAGCCGGGGCTGGCCGGGGCGAGACCTGCGAGCGAGCGGTGCATCCAGTCGGCGATGGCGCCGAGGGCGTAGTGGTTGAAGCTCGTCATCTCGCCCGGGTTGATCGAGCCGTCCTCGAGCATGCTGTCCCAGCGCTCCCAGACGGTGGTCGCACCCATGGTCACCGGGTACAGCCAGGACGGGTTCTCGGTCTGGGTGAGCAGGCGGCCCGCCACGTCCAGGTGCCCGGTCACGGCCAGGGCCTCGGCGACGAGGGGCGTGCCCACGAAGCCGGTGCCGATGCGGTAGCCGGCCGAGCGTACGAGGAAGGCGAGCCGGTCGCCCATCCGCTGGCGCTCGTCCCCGTCTCGGGTGAGGCCGAACATGATCGCGAGCCCGTAGCCGGTCTGGGCGTCCGACATCATGCGACCGGACTCGCTCACGTACTCGCGCAGGAAGGCGCGGCGAACCGTGGCGGCGATCGCGGCATAGGTCTCGGCGTCCCGCTCGTTGCCGAGCACCGTCGCGGCGCGCGACACGATCTCCACGGAACGGAAGAGGTAGGCGCTCGCCACGATGTCCGGATCGGTCTTGGCGTCGGCGGGGAAGTCGGCCGGGGCATCCGGGTCGAGCCAGTCGCCGAACTGGAACTTGCCCTCCCAGAGGTAGCGCTCGCCGGCGATGCCGATGAGGGTGTCCGCCCACGACTTCATGCTCCCGTACTGGTCGCCGAGCACGCCGACATCGCCGAACCGCTCGTAGAGCACCCACGGCACGACGGTCGCCGCGTCACCCCACGCCGCTGCTGCCGCCGTGGCGGACTCGTCGCCGAGCACGTCCGGCACGATGAACGGCACGACCCCGCCCTTCGCCTTCTGCTCGAGCGCGAGGTCTTCGAGCCAGCCGGCAAGGAATCCGTCCGCCTCGTAGAGGTAGCTGGCGGTGGGAGCGAAGACCTGGATGTCGCCGGTCCAGCCCAGCCGCTCGTCCCGCTGGGGGCAGTCGGTGGGCAGGTAGAGGAAGTTGCCGCGCATTCCCCACACGACGTTCTCGTGGAGTCGGTTGACGAGTTCGTGGGAGCTCTCGAACCATCCGGTGCGCTCCATGTCGCTGTGGATGACCACCGCCGTGACATCGGCCGGGTCGAGTTCGCCGGGCAGGTTGTCGATCTCGGCGTAGCGGAAACCGTGGAAGGTGAATCGCGGCTGCCAGGTCTCGGCGCCGCCCCCGGCCAGCGTGTAATGGTCGGTCGCCTTCGCCCGGCGCAGGGGACGGATGCCCAGCTCGCCGTTCTCCAGCACCTCCGCGTGCCGCAGCGTGATGGTGTGGCCGCGGTCTCCGCGCACGGTGATTCGGAGCGTGCCGACGAGATTCTGGCCGAAGTCGAGGATTGTGCGGCCGCTCGGTGAGGTGATGACCTCCTGCACGCCGATCTCCTCGATGGCCCGCACGGCGGGAGCGGAGCGCGGGCTGGGGGTGGGGAACTTGCCGTCGACGCGCACGGCGGTCCACGCCGAGGCGTCGAAGCCGGCGGTCGACCAGCCGTCGATGGCGAGGGTCGCATCGAAGGTCTCGCCGTCATAGATGCTGCTCGCGGTGAGGGGGCCGTCCCCGGTGCCCAGCCAGCCCTCGTCGCTCAGCACGGTCTGGGTGCTGCCGTCGACGTAGACGATCTCGAGCTGGAGGGCGACGGCCGGGTCGCTTCCGTAGAACGGGGCGGCAGAGTCCCTGAATCCGAAGCTCTCGGTGAACCAGCCTCCCGCCAGGGTGACTGCGATCGCGTTCGTGCCCTCGGTGACGAGGGAGGTGACATCCGTCGTCTCGTGGGTGAGGCGGAACTGGTAGGCGGTCCAGCCGGGCTTGAGGATCTCGTCGTCCACCTCGGTGCCGTTGACCTCGACCTGGTAGACGCCGTGCGCCGTCGCGTAGAGGGTGGCGCGGGCGACGGGTCCGGATGCCGTGAACTCGGTGCGCAGGAGTGCCGGCTGCGCCGTGGTCGCCGGGTTGTCGAGCCCGATCATCCTGCCTGCCCAGGCGCCGGGGGCGAGGAATCCACCGGTCAGCTCGAGCGGCTCACTCCAGTCGGAGGCCGACCCGTCGACTCCGGTCACCCGCACGCGCACCGCGCGCACCTCGCCGGGGGCGAGGGGAGCGAACGGCCATTCGACCAACGCGGAGTCCCGCGACTCCAGGCTCGTGGTCCTGTCGCCATCGGTGAGCTCGGCCACGGCCTGCAGCCACCCGTCGATCGGCGTCTCGGACTTCCAGCTCAGCCGGGGCGTCGGCGTCGGGACGAACCCGGTGTCGCTGCGGTACTCCGCGCGGAGGCTGGACACTCGAACGGTCGAGGAGGTGGAAGCCACTGGCTCTCCTTTGAGTCGGTACGGGATCTTCAATGAAACGATTCAAGCTTAGCGGGCATCCGGGGCAGGCGGCAAACGCCGACCGCGGATCAGGAGGCGACGAGCACCTGGCGGGAGAGGGGGAGCGAGTCGACCGACGTGCCGACTCGGAGTTCGAACAGCCCGGGCTCCCACGCCCAGCCGTCGCTCCAGTGGGCGAAGGCCCGGCCGGGCACGGCGACCTCGACCGTCGCGGATGCCCCGGCATCAAGGGTCACCGAGGCGAACCCGACGAGCCAGCGCACCGGGCGGTCGATCGCGGTCTCGGCGCGCTCCGCGAAGACCTGCATGACCTGCTTGCCCGCCCGGTTGCCGGTGTTCGTGACGGTGACCGAGGCGACGAGGCCGTCGCCGGCGGCGACGGCGGCGGGCGCCTCGAGATCGGCCAACGCCCAGGTGGTGTAGCCGAGACCGTGGCCGAACGGATAGGCGGGGGCCGTGCCCGACCTGAGCCAGGCCCGGTAGCCGATGTGGATTCCCTCGTCGTAGCGCAGCACGCCGTCGACCGGGGTGACGTTCAGCACCGGGACGTCCGCCTCCGCCGCCGGCCAGGTCGTGGGGAGCCGGCCGCCCGGTTCGACGTCGCCGAAGATCATGTCGGCGATCGCGTGCCCGAATTCCTGGCCGCCGAAGTAGCCGACGAGCACCGCGGGAACCTCGTTGCGCCAGGGAAGCAGCACCGGAGACCCGGCGTTGACCACCACGATCGTGCGCGGGTTGACCGCCGCCACCGCGCGAACGAGCTCGTCCTGTCGGCCGGGCAGTGACAGCGAGCCGCGATCGAAGCCCTCCGACTCGACCCGCGAATTCGTGCCGACCACCACGACGGCGACATCCGCCGCTCGAGCGGCCTCGACCGCCTCGGCGATGAGCTCGGCCGGGCGGGAGTTGTCCGGTTCCAGGCCGAAACTCAGGCCGAGTGCCGGGATGGCATTCTGGCCGGTGGGGAGGTCGAACTCCAGTCGTAGCGACACGGGCGTGCCGGCGACGACGGAGACGGGCGCGGAGGTCGACGGCGGCGCGAGAAGCGCGGCCCCGAGGTCCGTTCCCACGGCCTCGACGGTCTCGTCAAGCACGAGCACGTCATCCGCGTAGATCCGACCGCGACCCACCGACGCGAATCCCACGAGCAGCTGGCCGGTCTCGTGCGGCAGGTAGGTGGTCGACAACTCGACCATGCTGGATTCCGTGATCGGCGCCGCTCCGCCGAACCAGACGAGAGCACTGGATCGGCGGTGCTCGCGGAACAGCTCGTGGTCGTCCGCGTCGAGGAATCTCGCGATAAGGCCCGGCTCGCCCGTCGCCGGGTTCGTCATGGAGGCGAGGGGAAACTCCGCGACACCCTCCTGCACGACCGCGCCGATCGTCCAGCTGACCTCGGCTCCCGGCACTGCCTCCCTGACGCCATCGAGGGGGGACACGACCTTCTCCGGGAGCACCGTGGCGCTGCCACCCCCCTGCGTGCGCGCGAACCGGGCGTTGTGACCGATGACGGCGATGCTGCCGATGGCCGATGCCGACCAGGGCAGCTCGCCCTCGTTGCGCAGCAGCACGGAGCCGGCGGAGGCCGCGGCACGAGCGAAGGCGACGCCGTCGACTTGCTCGGCGGTGATCGGTGCCCCATCGAAACCGTGCAGTGCCCCCACCCGTTGGGCGAGAGTGAGGAGTCGCAGCACCTTGCGGTCGATTGCGGCCTCCGGGATGTCGCCCGACTCCACGGCGGCGATGAGCGCCGCGCCCCACGGGCCGAACGGACCCGGCATCGCCAGGTCCTGCGAATGCCTGGCGCTCTCGATGCTGCGCACGGCCGTCCAGTCGCTGATGACGACCCCGTCGAACCCCCACTCGCTGTTGAGCGGCGTCTCGAGCAGGTCGTTCTCGCTGGCGGTGGCTCCGTTG
This sequence comes from Lacisediminihabitans sp., assembly GCF_043726815.1. Classification (NCBI taxonomy): domain Bacteria; kingdom Bacillati; phylum Actinomycetota; class Actinomycetes; order Micrococcales; family Microbacteriaceae; genus Lacisediminihabitans; species Lacisediminihabitans sp. Next base: position 70,898 of record NZ_JAYSJZ010000078.1, on the reverse strand, counting down.
ATCGAGTTGTAGGCGCTCATCACGGCCCATGCTCCGGCCTCGGTCACCGGCTTCTCGAACGCGAGCAGGTAGACCTCGCGCAGCGTCCGGTCGTCGACGGCGACGTTTACGGTGAAGCGATCAGTCTCGGAGTCGTTGGCCACGTAATGCTTCGGTGTGGCGCCGACACCGTTGCTCTGCACCCCCTCGACGTAGGCCGCGGCGAGTTCGCCGGTGAGCGTCGGGTCTTCGCTGAACGCCTCGAAGTGGCGGCCGCCCAGAGGCGAGCGGTGCAGGTTGATGGTGGGCCCGAGCACGACGTCGACGCCCTTGCGCCTCGCCTCCTGGCCCGAGACCACGCCGTACAGCCGCGCGATCTCCCGGTCCCACGCCGAGGACAGGGCCGTCGCCGACGGCAGATTGAGCGAGGGGCTGCGCTCGTCCCAGACCTCGCCACGCACTCCGGAGGGACCGTCGGAGAGCACCATCCGGCGCAGGCCGATCCGCTCGACCGGGGTCGTTGTCCAAAAGTCCGCGCCGGTGAGGAGCGTGACCTTCTCCTCGAGGGTCATCGAGCTCACGAGCGTTGCGATTCGCTCGAGGGTGGATTCGGTCATGGCGTGTCCTTGGGGAGGGGGATGCGGCGGTCAGCTGTATTCGGGCGGCACGGTGCGAAAGAACCAGGCGAGTTCGTTGTCGCGCACGAACCGCGACAGGGTCTGCTCGCGGGAGATCGGCCAGTCGCGGAACGCCTCGAGGGCGGTCAGCACGGCATCCGCGGTCCCGGGAGTGGGGTCGGCCAGCACTGCGGCGATCGCCGACTCGAATCCGACCGGCTTGTGCGGGAGGCTCGCCACGGTCTTCTCGAGGTACTTCGGGCCGGGGAAGAGCACACGGTTGGCCGCGAGGAGCGCCCGGCAGGCCGCCGAGGCGAGGTGCACCGACGCGTGCTGGAGCAGGAACGGGTTGTGCAGCTCGTGCCCCTGGCGCAGGAAGTACTCGCCGTGGAGCCTCGCCTGGGAAACGAACGAGGCCATGTGCTCGATCCAGACAGACTCGGGAACGTCGAGGATTCGCGCGAGGCGGTCCTGAAGCCCGTCGACGCGCGACCACACGATTCTGGCGCCGTCGAGCGATGCCCGCATCGGATCGTCCCCGTGCTCGGCCGCCTCATCCAGATACCGCTCGCTGGCGACCTTGATGTCGAGGTAGCCGCCCTCGTAGTCGACGAACTCGGTGTCCGTGTACATGAGCCGCTCGCACCGGCGTGCGTCTTCCAGGGCCTCGTCGGTCACGACCAGGTAGAGGTCGACATCCGAGTCCGCCCGCTCGGTGCCGCGCGCGACCGACCCCGTGATGATCACCGCGAGGTTCTGGGGCACGGTTGCCGTGTGGGCGAGGTAGGCCTCGATCGCGGCCTCGTGGTGCCTCACGGTGCAGCCCCCGGCAGGTAGCGCCGCACCGCGGTGCTTGAGGCGACGAGCGCCCGCAGCGACTCGATGCTCCCCGTGACGAGGCCGAGCGCGCGCGCCTGCACGAGCACGTTGCCGATGGCCGTGGCCTCGGTCGGCCCGGCGAGCACCGGCAGGGAACAGCGGTCGGCGGTGAGCTGGCAGAGCAGCTCATTCTGGGATCCGCCCCCCACCAGGTGCACCACCGACACCGTCGTGCCCGAGAGCTCGCTCGCGAGCCGCACCGTGCGCGCGAAGGTCGCGGCGAGGCTCTCGACGATGCTCCGCACGTATTCGGCCCGGCCCTGCGGAACGGGAAGGCCATTCTCCCGGCAGTAGTCGGCGATCCTCGCGGGGATGTCGCCCGGCGCGAGGAACCGGGGGTCGTCGGCGTCGAAGATCGAGACCTGCGCCGTGACCGCGGTGGCCGCCGCCAGGAGGCCGGCGAGGTCATCCGTCTGCCAGCTTCGCAGCGACTCGCTCAGCAGCCAGGTGCCCATGACGTTGTGCAGGAAGCGCACCCGGCCATCCACTCCACCCTCGTTGGTGAAGTTGGCGAGGCGGGCGGCCTCGGTGACGATCGGCGCGTCGAGCTCGACCCCGACCAGGCCCCAGGTGCCGCAGCTGATGTAGGCGAAGTCGCCGTCGACGGCCGGCACGGCGAGCACGGCGGAGGCCGTGTCGTGCGAGCCGACGGCGGTCACGACCGTCGACTCGGGCAGGCCGAGCTCCGCGGCCATCGCCGTCGTGAGGGTGCCGAGGGTCGTTCCGGCGTCGATGAGCTCGGGGAAGATGCCGCGCGGCAGGCCGAGCCTCGCGATGAGGGCGTCGTTCCAGCCGCCGCGGAGGTCGAGCAGGCCCGTCGTGGAGGCGTTGGTGCGCTCGGCCGCCGACCGCCCGGTGAGCCAGAAGGCGAGCAGGTCGGGGATGAGCAGCATCGAATCGGCCCCGGCGAGGGTGCCGTCGGCGAGATCGGTGGCGAGCTGGAAGAGCGTGTTGAACGGCAGGTGCTGCAGGCCGTTCGCCGCGTACAGCTCGGCCGGGGTCAGCTCCGTGAGCACGGCATCGACGCCGCGGAAGTTGCGCTCGTCGCGGTAGTGGTGCGGGGCGCCGAGCATCCGTCCCTCGCGCAGCAGGGCATAGTCCACGGCCCAGGCGTCGACTCCGATGCTGCGAAGCCCCGGCTCCTGGCGCCCGGCGCTCGCGAGCCCGGCACGAACGTCGGAGAAGAGCCGATCGATCGGCCAGTGGATGCCGTCCGCGCCGGTCACCGGTCCGTTGGGAAACCGCGCCACCGGCTCCAGGCGCAACTCGTTCGGCCCGACGTAGCCGAGCATCACCCGCCCGCTCGTCGCGCCGAGGTCGACCGCGGCGACCGCGTCCGTCATCGCGGGCCCCCGCATCCTCTTCCTCTTCCGCTTCCTCTTCCGCTTCCTCTTCTTCCGAAATCCATGCATTCCTCGGCCAGTGTCGGCGTGTCTGTGTCAACACGCCGCCGGTGCATCACGATTGCATGGATTTCGGAAGGGCGGAGAGTCGTGCCGGTCATCGGAGGAAGGCCGCGGCGACGCCGGCGTCGACCGGGATGTGCAGGCCGGTGGTGTGGCTGAGGTCGGCCGAGCAGAGCACGAAGACCGCGTTGGCCACGTTCTCGGGCAGCACCTCGCGCTTGAGCAGGGTGCGCTGGGCGTAGTACTTGCCGAGTTCCTCTTCCGGAACGCCGTAGACGGCGGCGCGTTTGGCGCCCCAGCCGCCGGCGAAGATTCCGGAGCCGCGCACGACTCCGTCGGGGTTGATGCCGTTGACCTTCACGCCGTGTTCGCCGAGTTCGGCGGCGAGCAGTCGCACCTGGTGGGCCTGGTCGGCCTTGGTGGCGGAGTACGCGATGTTATTGGGGCCGGCGAAGATCGAGTTCTTGCTCGAGATGTAGACGATGTCGCCGCCGAGCTTCTGGTCGATGAGCACCCGGGCTGCGGCACGGGAGACCAGGAACGATCCCTTCGCCATCACGTTGTGCTGCAGGTCCCAGTCCGCCACGGTGGTCTCGAGCAGCGACTTCGACAGCGACAGGCCGGCGTTGTTGACCACGAGGTCGAGGCCGCCGAACGCGAGCACGGTGGCGTCGACGGCGGCCTGCACCTGGTCCTCGTCGGTGACGTTGGCCTGCACGCCGATCGCGACATCCGTGTTTCCGAGTTCCGCGGCGGCGGCCTGCGCCTTCTCCAGGTCGAGGTCGGCGATCACGACGCAGGCCCCCTCGGCGGCGAGACGGGTGGCGATGGCCTTGCCGATGCCGGATGCGGCGCCGGTGACGAGCGCGACGCGCGTCGCGAGCGGCTTCGGCTTCGGCATCCGCTGCAGCTTGGCTTCCTCCAGCGCCCAGTACTCGATGCGGAACTTCTCCGCCTCGTCGATGGGCGTGTAGCGGGAGATCGCCTCTGCGCCGCGCATCACGTTGATGGCGTTGATGTAGAACTCGCTCGCCACCCGGGCGGTCTGCTTGTTCGCGCCGTAGCTGAACATGCCGATGCCGGGCACGAGGATGATGAGCGGGTCGGCGCCCCTCATTTTCGGGACCCCGGCTACCCCCTCGCTCGCAGGCTCGCTCGGCGCTGGCGTCGCGGAATCGCTGGCGCGATTCTCTGAGCTCCAGCGCGCGAAATAGGCCTGGTAGTCGGCCCGGTACTCCGCGTGGAGTTCGTGCAAGCGCGCGAGCTGCTCCTCGAGGGTGGCTGTCGGCGGCAGGTCGAGCAGCATCGGCTTGACCTTGGTGCGCAGGAAGTGGTCGGGGCAGCTGGTGCCGAGGGCGGCGAGGCGGGGGTGCTCCGAGCGCTCCAGGAAGTCGAGAACCACCGCGGCATCGGTGAAGTGGCCGACCTGGGCGCGGTCGGTGGAGGCCAGGCCACGCAGGGTCGGCGCGAGGGCGGCGGCCCGCGAGGCCCGGGACTCCGGGCTCAACGGCGCGTAACCGGCCAAGACGGTTCCGAACGGTTCGGCCCGCCCGTTGTCGGCGATGAACTTCTCGGCGGTCTCGATGATCCATAAGCTGTTGGCCTCGGCCTCATCCGAAGTGTCGCCCCAGGCGGTGATGCCGTGGCCGCCGAGGATGCAGCCGATCGCGTTCGGGTTCGCGGTCTTGATCGCCGCGATGTCGAGCCCGAGCTGCCAGCCCGGTCGACGCCAGGGAACCCAGACCACCCTCTCGCCGAACGCCTTCGCGGTGAGCTCCTCGCCGTCGGCGGAGGTGGCGAAGGCGATGCCGGAGTCGGGATGCAGGTGGTCGACGTGCGCGGCGTCGACGAGCCCGTGCATGGCCGTGTCGATCGAGGGTGCAGCACCCCCCTTGCCGTGCAGGGTGTAGTCGAACGCCGCGACCATCTCATCCTCCCGGTCCACGCCGGGGTAGACCGCGGACAGGGCGCGCAGCCGGTCCAGGCGCAGCACAGCCAGGCCGGCCTCGGTGAGGGTTCCCAGGTCGCCGCCCGAGCCCTTCACCCAGAGCAGCTCCACGGGCTCGCCCGTCACCGGGTCGGTCTCGAAGCCCTTCGCGGAGGTGTTACCCCCCGCGTAGTTCGTGACCCTCGGGTCGGAACCCAGGCGATTGCTGCGGTTGACGAGATCCTGCTTGGCGGTCATTGCTCTTCCTTGATGGTGACGCCCCTCAGGGAGCGGTTGTGCGGATGATGGGCGTGTCGGTCAGGTGACCGCTGCGGGGGCTCCGGCCTCCAGGTGAAAGACCTCGTCGAGCCGTGGGGCGTCCTGGTCGGCGCGCTCGGCGACCGAGACGAAGAACGGCTTCATCTCCGCCTCCCAGCGCGCCGCGACCGCCGAACTCGCGAGGTGGTCGGCGGACGCCGTGTCCGAGTCGGCCTCGTAGTAGCCCACGAGGAGGCCGTCCTGCCGGAGAAAGAGGCTGTAGTTGCGACGCCCGGAGAGCCGGATCTCCTCCAGCATCTCCGGCCAGACCTCGGCGTGACGCCGCCGGTACTCGTCCAGGAGGTCCTGTCGAACCTGGAGGGTGAAGCACACGCGCTCCATCAGGCTCCCCAGCCGGCCTGCACACCGCCGACCCGGTCGGCGGCGATGGTGGCCTGGTAACCGGATGCCGCGTAGGCGGCCATCGGGTCGCCGGCGAGGCCGCGGGACTCGCGCCAGGCGGCGAGGTCGCCGCGCACGTCGGTGTAGAAGGCGTCCATGAGGATGCCGTTGGCGCCGAGCACGTCCCCGGCATCCTGCGCCGCCTTCAGCGCGGCGCCGTCGACGAGGAGTGCGCGGGCCGTCATCTCCTGCACGTTGAGCACGGAGCGGATCTGGCCGGGGATCTTGTCTTCGACGTTGTGGCACTGGTCGAGCATGAACGCGACGCCGGAGTCAGGCCCGAAACCGCCGCCGCGGATCACCTCGTAGAGGATGCGGAACAGTTGGAACGGGTCGGCGGCGCCGACGATGAGGTCGTCGTCGGCATAGAAGCGGGAGTTGAAGTCGAACGAGCCGAGCTTGCCGAGACGCAGCAGCTGGGCCACGATGAACTCGATGTTGGTGCCCGGCGCATGGTGGCCGGTGTCGAGGCAGACGAGGGCGCGCTCGCCGAGGGCCGAGACCTGGGCGTAGGAGGTTCCCCAGTCCGGAACGTCGGTGTGGTAGAACGCCGGCTCGAAGAACTTGTACTCGAGCACGAGCCGCTGGCTCTCGCCGATGCGCGCATAGATCGTCGCGAGCGACTCCGCGAGGCGGTCCTGGCGCCCGCGGATGTCGCCCTGCCCCGGGTAGTTCGTGCCGTCCGCGAGCCAGATCTTCAGGTCCCGCGAGCCGGTCGCGTGCATGATGTCGATGCACTCGAAGTGGTGGTCGATGGCCTTCTGGCGCACGGCCGGGTCGACGTGGGTGAGGCTGCCGAACTTGTAGTCGTCGTCCTGGAACGTGTTGCTGTTGATCGTGCCGAGCGCCACGCCGTGGTCGGCCGCGAACGCGCCGAGGGCCGCGTAGTCGTCGACCTTGTCCCACGGGATGTGCAGGGCCACCGTCGGAGACAGGGCCGTGTACTTGTTCACCTGCGCGGCATCCGCGATCTTCTCCTGCGGGGTGCGCGGGGTGCCCGGCGTGCCGAACACCTTGAAGCGGGTGCCCGAGTTGCCGAACGCCCACGAGGGAAGCTCGATGGCCTGCTGGGCGAGAGCGGAGGTGATTCCAGAGAAGTCGGTCATGTCAGTACTCATTCGTTTCTGTGTTGCGTTTCCGATACCTAGCGGCTCACGCCGACAAGGGGGTGGATGGGCACCGTGATAGACACGTGGCCGGGGGTGAGGGCGCGGTCGTCCTGGCCGGGAAGGCGCAGCACGCCCTCCACGCCGGCTGGCACGTCGGCGTCCACGGTGAGTTCGTCGCCCGCCACGATCCAGCGCACGGCAACGCGGCCGTGAGGCGTCTCGAGCGCCGTCTCGGCCTCCGTCAGGCCGCCTCCCGGCTGGGGAGCGATGAGCACCCTCGCATAGCCGGGGGCGAGCGGGGAGATGCCGCCGACGACCCGGTGCATCCAGTCCGCCACGGCGCCGAGGGCGTAGTGATTGAACGACGTCATCTCCCCCGGGTTGATGCTGCCGTCCGGCAGCATGGAGTCCCAGCGCTCCCAGACGGTGGTCGCGCCCATGGTCACCGGGTAGAGCCACGACGGACACTCACGCTGAAGCAGGAGCTTGTACGCGTCGTCGAGGTGGCCGGTCTGGGTGAGGGCGTCGGTGATGAACGGCGTGCCGGCGAATCCGCTCGAGATGCGGTGGCCGCTCTCCGCCACGAGTTCGGCCAGCCGAGTGCCGGCTGCTTCCTCATCCGCGGCGTCGAGCAGGCCGAAGACGATCGCCAACGCATAGACGGTGGTGCAGTCGCTGAACACGCGACCGCCGTCGACGTAGTGCTTGTTGAACGCGGAACGCAGGTCGGCGGCCAGCTCGGCGAACTCGGCGTGCTCCGCCTCGTGCCCGAGCAGCTGGGCCGTCTCGGCGAGGATCGCCGCCGACCGGTACGCACAGGCCGTGGCCACGACGCCGAAGTCGGCCTTGGCCTTGATCGGGTCCTCCGGAGGTGCGTCAGGGTCGAGCCAGTCGCCGAACTGGAATCCCGTGTCCCACAAGCCGTTCGGCGACAACAGCGAGCGCACGCGACGCACGTGGGAGACCATGGACTCGAACTGGTTCTCCAGGATCTTCTCGTCACCGTAGGCCTGGTAGAGGGCCCAGGGCACCCAGACGCCCGCATCGCTCCAGATCGCCGTCGACTCCGTCTCCGGGAAGCTGCCCGGGCGGTCGAGGTACTTCAGCACGTCCGGCACGACGTAGGCGATGATCCCGTCGTTGTGGGCCTGTTCGAGCGCGACGTTGCGGAGCCAGTCGCTGAGGAAGGAGTCGACATTGAAGAGGAACGCGGCGGTCGGCGCGAAGGCCGCGATGTCGCCCGTCCAGCCCAGTCGCTCGTCCCGCTGCGGGCAGTCGGTCGGCACGTCGACGAAGTTGCCACGCATGCCCCAGACCACGTTCTCGTGAAACTGGTTCAGCATCGGGTCCGACGTGCGGAAGGTGCCGGTGCGTTCGAGCTCGGATCCGATGGCGACGGCCGTGAGGTGCTCCGGCCGCAGTTCACCGGGCCAGCCGGACACTTCGGCGTAGCGAAAGCCGTGGAAGGTGAAGGTGGGCTCGAAGGTGTCCTCGTCACCGCTCAGGATGAAGCGGTCGGTCGCGAGCGCCGACCGCAGCGGCCGGGTGCCTAGCTCGCCGTCCTCGAGCACCTCAGCGTGCCTCAGGGTGACCTCGCTGCCGGCCGGGCCCTGCACACGCACGCGCACCCAGCCCACCAGGTTCTGGCCGAAGTCGACGAGGGTCTTGCCGGACTCCGAAGTCCAGATCTTCTGGACGGGCAGCTCGTTCCAGGCGGAGACCCGCGGACCGATGTATGGCTCGAGGGCGGCCGTGTCGAGGTCGAGCGCGTGCACGCCCACCCAGCCGTCCGCACCGAACCCCGGCTTCAGCCACGCGTCGTCGCGCAGGCGGGCGTCGATGGTCTCGCCGTCGTACAGGTCGTTCGCGAGCACCTCGCTCGGGCCGGCCGTCCAGCCCTCGTCGGTCGCCACTGTCTGCGTGCTGCCGTCTTCGAAGGTGATATCGAGCTGCGCGAAGGCTCCGAGTTCGTCGCCGTAGAACGCGCCACGGCCGCTCCAGCCGAGGCGTCCGCGGAACCAGCCGTTGCCGAGCGCGAGACCGAGGACGCTCGTGGTGGCGAGCTGCTCGGTGACATCGTAGGTGGCGTAGCGGAGCCGCCACTCGTAGCTGCTCCAGCCAGGGGTGAGCAGGTCATCCGAGACGAGCCGTCCGTTCAGCCAGGCCTCGACGATGCCGTGGGCAGTGAGGCTCAGGGTCGCGCTGGTCACCGCGCCGTGGCCCTCCTCGAGCCGGAATTGCTGCCGCAGCAGCGGCGCTCCGGCGAAGTCCTCGTCGGCGGCGATCAGTTGTGCTTGCCAGTTCACGTGGTGTCTCCAGTGTGTGTCGGTAGTTCCGGGGTCGGCAGGGGCATTCGCGCCCCGGCCTGAAGAGAGATAGTGCTGCCGCTCAGCCCTTGACGGCGCCGCTCGTGATGCCGCTCACGATCTGCCGGTTGAAGAAGATGTAGGCGATCAGCGGCGGGATGGTGATGAGCAGGATGGCCATGAAGAGCAGGTTGTAGAAGCTCAGGTTCTGGCCCGAGAAGGTGAAGAGCGCGAGTTGCACCGTCACGTTTTCATCGCCCGGCAGGAAGTAGAGCGGACCGGCGAAGTCGTTGAAGACGAAGACGGACTGCACGACGATCACGGTCACGATCACGGGACGCAGCAGGGGGAGCACGACTCGGAAGAAGAGCCTGATCGGGCCCGCGCCGTCGAGAACCGCCGCCTCGTCGAGTTCGCGCGGGATGTTTCCCACGAACGCGCGGAACAGCAGGATGCAGAACGACAATCCGAAGGTGGCCTCGATGAGGATCATCCCGGGAATCGTCCCGAACAGCTTGAGGCCCTGGAGCACCCAGATGGTCGGCACGACCGCCGGCGGCACGATCAGGCCGGCGAGCACGAAGAAGTTGACGACCGGCCCCCACTTGCTCTTCTTGCGGGCGAGCACATAGCCGGACATCGCGCCGATGACCACCATGAGGGTGACCGAGCCGATCGTCAGGCCAGCGCTGTTGAGGATCGCGCGACCGATCACGCCGTCGTTGGAGGCGAGGGTGTCGAAGAAGTTCTGGAAGAACTGCCACTGCGTCGGCCAGGAGAACGCGAAGGTCGACGCCTCGGCCGGCGACTTCGACGCCTGCAGCAGCACGAAGGCGAAGGGGACCAGGAAGACCACCGCGGAGACGATGATCGCGATTGTGCCGACGATCCAGGCACGGCGGCGTTCGCGGATCACAGTTCCACCTGCTTTCTGTTGAGGAAGTAGGAGAGCGGCACCATGATCACCGCGACCAGAAGGAAGAGCACGACGTTGCCCGCCGTGGAGAGGCCGAAGAAACCGGCCTGGTACTGCTTGTAGATCACCGAGGCGAGAACGTCGCTGGTGAATCCGGGACCGCCCCCGGTCGTCACCCAGATGATGTCGAACGATCGCAGACCGCCGATGAGGGAGAGGATGATGACCGTCGCCGTCGCGCCGCGGGTGAGCGGGATGGTGATCTCGCGCAGCATCTTGAGGGAGCCGGCGCCGTCGATCTTGGCGGCCTCGAAGTATTCGGTCGGAATGGCCACGATGCCGGCCATGAAGATCAGGGTGGCGATGCCGACGCCCTTCCAGACGTCGATGGCGGCGATGCTGTAGAGCGCCAGGTTCGGATCCGTCAGCCAGCCGGGCTGCGGCAATCCGAAGAAGCCGAGCACCGCGTTCACCATTCCGTGGAACGGGTCGAGGAGCGACTTGAACATGATCCCGACGCCGATCGTCGAGATCAGCACGGGGAAGAAGACGACGGCCCGGAGGTAGCCGCGGCCGATGATCGGCGAGGTGAGAAGCAGCGCCAGCAGGAACCCGAGGAGAACCTTTGATCCCGACGTGATGACGGCGTATATGAGGGTGTGGAAGAAGCTCGTGTAGAGCTGCGGATCCTCGAAGAACCGCACGAAGTTGTCGAATCCGATGAACGTCGAATCGAACAGGGACCAGCGGGTGAGCGAGAAGTAGAACGACGAGAACGTCGGAAGGGCGAAGAAGATCACGTAGAGCGCGAGCGCCGGGATGAAGAACCAGGTGGGGTAGAACGACTTGATCGTGCGGCGCAGGCTCTTCTTGGGCACACGGGCGCTGGCACTGATGTCGCCCGTGTGGATCGCTGTCGCGGGGGTGGCAGTCGACATTGGTTTACTCCTCGTCGAGTTCGATGCTGGGTGAAGAAATGCGGGGCCGGCGACCCGTGGCCGTCGGCCCCGCAGTGAGACGCTACGCCCGAGGGCGGCTCGTCTGGATGTGAGCTACCAGCCCTTGAGCCCGAGCTGCTGCGCCTGCGCCTTCACGTCGTTGTCGTAGAGGGCGGCGCCCACCTTGTCACTCGAGATGCCGGAGCCGACCTGAACGAGGATCTTCTCGAGGTTCGGTCCCTTGATGGGGGACAGGAACTCCAGAGCCAGTCCGGTCTTCTTGTCGTTCTGGTACTTCAGCTCGTCGGCGACGAGGGCGGGTGCGTCACTCGGAACCTTGCAGGTGCTGATCGCGAACGGGCCGGCGGGTACGCCTGTCGCGTTCTGCGCGTCGCACCCGGCGGGAGAGTTCAAGAAGGCGATGAGCTTCTTGGCCGCGACGAGCTTGTCGCCGGTGGTCGACTTGGGGATGTAGGCCCCGTTTGCCTCCCAGACGGTCGCGTGCGGTTCGCCGCTGTCGGTCGGCATCGCGAAGTAGCCGATGTCGTTGACCTGGTCGGGGTTGGACTGCACGACGTTGCCGATCACGGCCGTGATCATCGGGTACTGGGCGGCGGTGCCGGTGGCAAGCTCCTTCAGGGCGGCGACGTTGGTCATCGACGCGAAGTCCTTGTTCATCAGGCCCTTGTCGAACACCTCCTGGGTGTGCGTGAAGCCGGCGAGCGCCGGCGGGTTCACGTACTTCGCCTTGTTGTTCGTGTAGTTGGTTGCCCACTTCGCATCCTTCGCCGACACGTTGGCGAAGTCGGCGAGCACGAACAGCTGGCTGGTCCAGGTGTCACCGTAGGAGACGAGAACCGGGGTGATGCCCGCGGCCTTGATCTTCTCGCTGTTGCTGATGAAGTCGGCCCAGGTCTTGGGGATGGTCAGCCCGAGCTTCTCGTAGACCTTCTTGTTGTACATGATGCCGCCGTCGAAGGTCGTGCCGTTCGGAGCGCCGTAGGTGCCCTTGTCCGTGCTGGCCGACGCCTTGAAGTCGGGGGTGATGTCCTTGACCCACGCCTCGTCGGTGAGGGGCTGGAGCTGGCTGTCCGGGTGAAGCGCCTGGAGGAGCGACCCCGAGTTGTAGAGGAAGACGTTGTCCATGGTTCCAGTCGACAGCTTGGTCTTGATCAGGTTGTCGCCGTCGGTGCCGCCCGGCCGGGTGTTGACCTTGACCGTGATGGTCGGGTTCGCCTTGTGGAACGCCGTGGCCAGGGTGTTCGCGAACTTCGTGGCGACCGGGTCGTTGCCGCCGGCCATGAGAGTGATGCTGGTCTTGCCCGTGCTGCCACCGGTGCTGCAGCCGACGAGCGCGAGGCTCAAAAGGGCCAGGCCGCTGAGGGCGGCCGTGACGCGAGTTGCCGTCGTTCTAGTGAACATAAATACCTCCTTGTATTTGCTGTGGCGCTCCGCAGAAAAGGGTGCCTTGAAGCGTTTCATCTGAAGATAGGGCGAATCTGGACCGTCGTCAAGAGATTTCTTGAAACGATTCATAATCGTGTTCTTGTCGCGCTGGGCCGACCGCCGCCGCGGCCCGGAATCCCCGGGTCCGGCTGTCGAACGGAGATCCCATGAGGGGCGCGCAGCATCCGCTAGTCCGAGTCGGTGGAGACCCGCACCGGTCGGTTCCGCGTTCGACGGGGTGACGTGCCATGATTGAACGATTCAATAGCGGCAGATGCCGCACCGAGTGTCGGAAGAGGGGGAATCCCGATGGTGGCAGCGAGTGTGCGTGACGTCGCGGCGCATGCCGGGGTGTCGGTCGGCACCGTTTCGAACGTTCTCAATCACCCCGAGAAGGTGCTTCCGGAGACCGTCACCAAGGTGCGCGGCTCGATCCGCGCCCTGGGATTCATCCGAAACGATGCTGCACGCCAGCTGCGGGCCGGGCGAAGCAAGACCATCGGCCTGGTGGTGATGGACGTTCGCAACCCGTTCTTCACCGACGTCGCGCGCGGTGCGGAGAATCGGGCCGCAGATGCCGGACTGTCCATCCTCCTCGGCGACAGCGACCAGAGTTCCACCCGCGAGGGCGCCTACCTCGACCTGTTCGAGGAGCAGCGGGTGCATGGTGTGCTGGTCAGCCCGGTTGGCGACATCACCCCGCGCCTGGAGAGACTCCGTGACCGGGGCATCCCCGCCGTGCTCGTCGACCGAAGTTCCGCCGAGGGAACCTTCAGCTCGGTGTCCGTGGACGACTTCGCCGGCGGTCAGATGGCGGTCGAGCACCTGATCTCGGCCGGCCGGAAGCGAATCGCCTTTCTCGCCTGCCGGTTCGACATGCGCCAGGTCGCCGATCGCTTCGCCGGCGCGCGTGCCGCCGTTGCCGCTCACCCCGGAGTCACGCTCGAGGTTATCGAGGTCGAGAGCCTCACCGTGATCGCGGGTCGGGTCGCCGGCCAGCAGTTGGTGGAGAGGGCAGTGGACGACCGGCCGGACGGCATCTTCGCGGTCAACGACCTGATCGCGATGGGCGTGCTGCAGGCGCTGGTGATGCGCGGAGAGGTGCGTGTGCCGGAGGACATCGCGCTTGTCGGCTACGACGACATCGACTTCGCGTCCGCCGCCGTCGTGCCGCTCACCTCGATCAAGCGTCCCAGCGGGTTGATCGGAAGCACGGCGATGGAGATCCTGCTCGAGGAGGCGCAGCACGCGAAGCTGGAGAAACGGCAGATCGTGTTTCAGCCCGAGCTCGTGGTGCGCGAGAGCACCGGGGCCCGGGCGACGGTGCCGGCGGCGTCAACGAACTGACAGTCGCGAGTCGGGTCGTGCCGCCTCGGCTGCGAAACACCGGGTACGCCGCGGCGAAACAACGCCGCAACATCTTCCGTCTAGGCTCACACCATGGATGGCCTGTTCGACGGATACGGCACCCAGGCCACCAAGGGTCGAAAGACCGGTGCGAAGCCTTGGGATGAGATGTTTGCCGCGCCGGCTTCGGTGCGCACGGCGTACCGGGAGATCCATTCCGCGCTCGCCCAGATGACCCAGGAGGAGCTGCGCGGGCGCACAGACGCCCTCGCCAGCTCGTATCTCGCTCAGGGCGTCACATTCGACTTCGCCGGCGAGGAACGACCGTTCCCGCTCGACGCGGTGCCCCGGGTTATCGAGCTCGCCGAGTGGGTGAACGTCGAGGCCGGAATCAAGCAGCGCGTTCTCGCCCTCGAGGCCTTTCTCGCCGACATCTACGGCAAGCAGAACGCGGTCAGGGATGGCGTGATCCCGGCGGCCCTGATCAGCTCGTCGAGTCACTTCCATCGCGAGGCCGCCGGCATCATTCCGGCGAACGGCGTGCGCATCCAGGTCTCCGGCATCGACCTCATCCGCGACGAGAACGGTGCGTGGCGGGTGCTCGAGGACAACGTCCGCGTGCCCAGCGGCGTGAGCTACGTCATCTCCAACCGGCGGGTCATGGCCCAGACGCTGCCCGAACTGTTCGTGAGCATGCGGGTGCGGCCGGTCGGCGACTACCCGCACAAGCTCCTGCAGGCGTTGCGGGCGAGCGCGCCGGAGGGGGTGGATGACCCGACGATCGTCGTGCTCACCCCCGGCGTGTACAACTCCGCCTACTTCGAGCACACCCTGCTCGCGCGGCTGATGGGAGTGGAACTCGTCGAGGGCCGCGACCTCTTCTGCTCCGGCGGACGCGTGTGGATGCGCACCACGGCAGGCCCCACCCGGGTGGACGTGATCTACCGCCGGGTCGATGACGAGTTCCTCGACCCGCTGCAGTTCCGCGCGGACTCGATGCTCGGCTCTCCCGGCCTCCTGCTCGCCGCCCGGCTCGGCAACGTCACGATCGCCAACGCGATCGGAAACGGGGTGGCGGACGACAAGCTCGTCTACACCTACCTGCCCGACCTCATCCGCTACTACCTGGGCGAGGAGGCGATCATCCCCAACGTCGACACGTGGCGGCTGGAAGACCCCGAATCGCTCGAGGAGGTGCTCGACCGGCTGGACGAACTGGTCGTGAAGCCCGTCGACGGCTCGGGGGGCAAGGGCCTCGTCGTGGGCCCGGCGGCGAGCCGTGAGGAGCTCGACCAATTGCGCACGCGGCTGCTGGCCGACCCGCGCGGCTGGATCGCGCAGCCGGTGGTGCAGCTGTCGACGATCCCCACCCTCGTCGAGGACGGCATGCGGCCGAGGCACGCCGACCTTCGCCCGTTCGCCGTCAACGACGGCAAGGACGTCTGGGTACTGCCGGGCGGTCTCACCCGCGTGGCGCTGCCCGAGGGCGAGCTCGTCGTCAACAGCAGCCAGGGCGGCGGATCGAAGGACACCTGGGTGGTCGGGCACGACCCGCTGCAGGTTTCCCGGCACTCGATCCAGGGCCTCGTCGCCGACCAGGCGACCTCCACCGAGGCGATTCCGATCGTCTACAACGAGGTGCACCACATCGACCAGGCGCCCAGGGACCGTGCGCTCGGCCAGGGCCAGCAGGAACAGCAGCAGCAGGGCCGGTCGGCGGAGCCCGCGACCGTCGCCGAGGAGCCGCAATGCTGAGCCGCATCGCCGAGAGCCTGTTCTGGATCGGCCGCTACATCGAGCGGTCCGACGGAACCGCGCGCATCCTCGACGTGCACCTGCAGCTGCTGCTCGAGGACCCGTGGATCGAGGAGAACCTCGCCTGCCGCTCCCTGCTGAGCGTCATGGGAACCGACGTGCCCGAGGGCACGGTGCTCACCCGCCAGCACGTTCTCGAACTCCTCGCCGTCGACCGCTCAGAGCCCGCGTCGATCGCGTACTCGCTCGGCGCCGCGAGGGAGAACGCGCGCCGGGCCCGCGAAATCGTGTCGAGCGAGCTCTGGGAGTGCCTCAACACGACCAGGGCGCGGATGCCGCGCAAGGTCTCGAGCGACAAGGTTCACGAATTCTTCGGCTGGGTCCGCGAGCGCAGCGCCCTCGCCGTCGGCATCATCGAGTCGGCGACGAGCCGGGACGAGGCGTGGCAGTTCTTCACCCTCGGCCGCTCGATCGAACGTGCGGACATGACCGCCCGGCTGCTCTCCACCCGGTCGCTCACCGAGGCGAGTGGGCCCTCCTGGACCACTATCCTGCGCTCGTGCGGCGCGTACGAGGCCTACCTCCGCACCTACCGCGGCGTGCCGAGCGCTCGCAACGCCGCCGAGTTCCTGCTGCTCGACCGGCTCTTCCCCCGCAGCATCCTCTTCTCCGTGCGCCGCGCGGAGATGTGCATGCGCGACATCGAACCGCGCACCGACCGGGTGGGGGTGTCCGACCAGGCGCAGCGGCTGCTCGGCCAGATCCGCAGCGAGCTCGAGTACCGGCCGATCGCCGAGATCCTCGACGACCTGACCCTGCACATGGACAACGTGCAGGCCGCCACGAGCGCCGCGTCCGAGGCGATTCGCCAGCGGTACTTCCCGACCAATGCCGCGCCCAGCTGGGTCGGTGAGGTCACGTGAATCGCCTCCGCATCAAGCACATGACCGGCTTCCGCTACGGCGGGGAGGTCACCGCGAGCTACAACGAGGCGCGGATGCTGCCGACGAGCAGCGACGGACAGTTCGTGCTCTACTCCAACCTCGAGATCCTGCCGATCTCCTCCCACCACACCTACGTCGACTACTGGGGAAGCCGGGTGTCGTCGTTCGAGATCCTCACCCCGCACCAGGAACTCGCGCTCACCGCCACGAGCCTCGTGGAGGTGCGCCCCCGCGATCATCCGCAGCACGTGGTCACCTGGGAGCAGCTCGCCACCGAGGCGGAGCGGGCGACGGAGTACGTGGAACAGCGCAAGCAGACGAAGCGCACCGAGCCTCCTGCCGATGTCGTCGAGCTGGCACGGACGATCGTCGGCGACACCGAAAATCCGTGCGACGCCGCCCTCGCCATCTGCGTGCGCATCGGCGAGAGCGTGGAGTACATGCAGGGCGTGACCGGAGTGCACACGACCGCCGCCGAGGCCTGGGCGCACCGCAAGGGCGTCTGCCAGGACATCGCGCATCTCGCGCTCGGTGCCCTTCGGTCGGTGGGCATTCCCGCGCGCTACGTCTCCGGCTACCTGCATCCGAAGCCCCAGGCCGCGATCGGCGATACCGTGGCCGGCGAATCGCACGCTTGGGTGGAGTGGTTCTGCGGTGACGGCTGGCGCGGCTTCGACCCGACGAACCAGATCGACATCGGCGACCGGCACGTGACGATCGGCCACGGCCGCGACTACAACGACGTGCCGCCGTTGCGCGGCGTCTACGCGGGTCCGTTCAAGTCGCAACTGTTCGTCAAGGTGGAGATCACCCGCGAGAGCTGAGGGCTCTGTCGAGTCACGACAGGCGGGGTGAACCACCGAGGCGGGGGAACGCCGGTCTGACACAATGGGGCCAGTTCGAGGGGGAGAACCGTGCGACAACACAGCAACGCGGTGGCAATCGTGCGAGCCCTGCCCTCGCCCGCGCGTCTCGGAATCATCGGCGCCGCCCTCATCGCCACGTACCTTCTCGGGGTCTCGGCGGTGTTCCTCACCCCCGCCGGATCCACGACGGCAGCGTGGTGGCCCGCCGCGGGTGCCGCGGTGCTGGCCGTGCTCTTCGCGCGCCGGGCGCGGTGGGCCGTTGCCGTCCTGATCTTCCTCATCGGTGTCGCCTCCAACTTCTCGGCCGGCCGGCCGATCCTCGTCTCCGTGGGATTCGGCGTCGCGAACGCGGGCGAGGCCTGGATCGTCGGCGCGCTACTCTCCGGCGGCCGCCCCGATCCGGGACTGCGCACCATGAAGGACGTGGGCAGGCTGCTCATCGCTGCGACCCTGGGCGCCCTCGCGATCGGCGCCCTCGCCGCCCTCGTCGTGCTGGTCGCGGACGGGGGAGACTTCGTCTCGACGATGGCGGCCGTCACCGCGTCCCACGCCTCGGCGGTCATCGTCATAGTGCCCACGGCCCTCGCGGCATTCGGGGGTCCCCGCTCGGGGCGCCGGATCGAGCAGGCGGCCCAGATTCTGATCGCCGCCGCGGTGGTCGGCTTCGTGTTCTCCCTCTCCAATTCGCTTCCGCTCGCGTTTCTCACCCTGCCGGTGCTGTCCTGGGCGGCCTTCCGCTTCAGCTACGGATTCGTGGTCGCCGAGCTGTTCTTCACCGCCCTCATCGCTTCAGTGCTCACCTCTCTGGGTGGCGGGCCCTTCGTCGGCGCCGAATTCTTCGGTGCGAGCGTGACCAACGAAATGCTGCAGATCTTCATCGTGGCGCAGGCCGGGTCGGTGCTCTTCTACGGCGCCGGGCGGCTCGAGCGCGAACGACTCGCCAGGCAGGTGGTCGCCCGGGAACAGCTCCTGCGCGGCGGACTCGTCGGTGCGCAGGTCGGGCTGCTCATCCTCGAGCCTCGGGTATTTCCCGAGGCGCGGATCGTGCTCGGCAATCTCGCAGCGGCGGAGTTGTTGGGCTGGCCGGAGCTGGAGGGCATCGGGGAGGCCGGTGTGGCCACGAAGATTCTGGATCTCACCCGGCCCGACCCGGTGATCCGCATCCTCGCCAAACACTTCGCGGGCGACGGCTCGGCCGAGACGGGCGAGGTGACCACACCGACCGGGCGGCGGGTGCAGTTCTTTCTCGGTACCCTCGGCCCCGACTCCGACGGCGCGATTCTCACCGCGCAATTCGTCGACATCACGGAGCGTCACGCCCTGGAGGTCGCCAACGAGAAGGCCCTCCTGCGCGAGCAGCAGCTCGTGGACCAACTTCGCGATCTCAACCGGCAGAAGGACGACTTCGTCTCGTCGGTGAGCCACGAGCTGCGCACCCCGATCACGAGCATGCTCGGATTCGCCGAGGAGCTCGAGGACTCCGTCGTGGATCCGACTCAGCTTGGATACGTTCAGGTGATCCTTCGCAATGCCCGGCGGCTGGCCGACCTGGTGGAAGACCTTCTCGAACTCGGGAGCATGACCTCGAGGATGCCGGTGCGGGATGCCGTGCTCGTCGACGCCAATGCGGTGATCCTGGAATGCGTAGTCGAGCAGTCCACCACCGCGAGAGATCGCGGCATCGAGGTCTCGACGTCGCTCTCCACCGAGTCGCCGTGGGTCAGATCCGCCTCCCACGACCTGGCGAGGATCGTCTCGAACATCCTCTCCAACGCCATCAAGTTCTCGCTCGCCCAGGGGTCGGTGAGCGTGAGCACGGCCTGCGAGGCGCACGAGGTGCGCATCACGATCACGGACAGGGGGCCGGGCATTCCGCCCGACGACCTCGAGCGGGTGTTCGAGCGGTTCTATCGCTCGCCGGCGGAGGCGCTGCGGGTGATCCCCGGCACGGGGCTCGGCCTCCCGATCGTCAAGTCGCTCGTGGAGCGCCACGGCGGACGCCTCACGCTCGAGAGCGATCACGCGCGAGGCGGCACCACGGTGTGCGTGATCTTCCCCACCGAGCCGACGCCAGCGGTCAGCCCTTCTGCGCGGTGACCTCGTCCGCGAGCACGGCCTGCAGCCGCTGCTGGCCGTCGTGGCTCAGGCTCAGCCGGCGATCGGCATAGTGCAGCCGGAGGTGCCGGTACCGAACCAGCCAGAACAGCGCGACCGCCGCGGCCAGAATGCCGGATGCTGCCCCCACGCCGAGTGCCCAGCGCGGCCCGAACTCGTTGGCGACCCAGCCGACGACCGGGGCGCCGATCGGGGTGCCGCCCATGAAGATCGCCATGTAGATGGCCATCACCCGGCCGCGCACCGGGGCCGGCGTCGACAGCTGCACCGCCCCGTTCGCGGTGGTCATCAGGGTCTGTGAGGCGAGTCCCACCACGGTGAGGGCGACGGCGAAACCCCAGAAGCTCGGCATCACGGCGGCGACGATGCAGGCCACCCCGAAGATCGCCGTCGACACGAAGAGAAAGCGCAAGCGAGGCTTCTCGCGCCGCGCCGAGAGCAGCGCGCCCACCACCGAACCGATGGCCATCACCGACGAGAGCAGGCCGAATTCGGCGGCCCCCTTGTGGAAGACGGAGGTGGTCATGGTGGAGATGAAGATGGGGAAGTTGAGACCGAACGTGCCGATCAGGAACACCATGACGAGGATCACGCAGATGTCGGGCCGGGTGAGCACGTAGCGGAAGCCCTCGGCGAGTGCGCCGCGTCGGTGCGGCGCCCGCGGCATCCGTTGCAGCTCGCTCACCCGGAGGAACTTGAGGGAGACGAGAACCGCGCCGAAGGAGGCGGCATTGATCAGGAACACCGGACCGGCGCCGACGAGGGCGGTGAGCACCCCGGCGAGGGCCGGTCCGATCATGCGGGCCGCGCTGAAGGATGCCGAGTTGAGGGCGACGGCGTTGGAGAGGTTCTGCCGGCCCACGAGCTGCGAGACGAAGGTTTGACGAGCCGGTGCGTCGAAGGCGGCGGCGCAGCCCAGCAGGAGCGCGAAGACGTAGACATGCCAGAGCTGCACGACTCCGGTGACGGTGAGGATGCCGAGCACCAGGCCAAGCACGCCCATGGTCGCCTGCGTGGTCATGAGCACTTTTCGCTGGTCAAAGCGGTCGGCGACGAGTCCGCTGAGCGGCAGGAGGAGGAGCTGCGGGCCGAACTGGAGCGCCATGACGAATCCCACCGCCGCCGCGTCATGGTGGGTCAGCTGGGTGAGCACGATCCAGTCCTGGGCGGTGCGCTGCATCCACGTCCCCACGTTGGAGACCAGTGCGCCGGCGGCCCACACGCGGTAGTTGAAGCCGCTCAGCGATCGGAACATGGCACTCACTGGTCGGCAAGCTCCCTGAGGATCGGCGCGACCTCGTCGAGCAGGCGTCGCTGCTCAGGGGTGAGCAGCGCGAGTCGCTTGGTGAACCAGGCGTCTCGCCGCCGTCGCGTCTCGTCGATGAAGGCACGGCCGGCCGCCGAGAGGTCGAGCGTGACCTTGCGGGCGTCGTCCTCGGCGGTGACCCTGGTGACGAGTCCCGCCGCGACGAGGGCGTTCACCGTGCGGTTCATGCTCGGCGGCGTCACGTGCTCGTGCTCGCTGAGCGAGCCGAGGGTCTGCGAGCCCTTGTTGTCCAGCGCGAAGAGCACGCTGCGCTGGCCCTCCGTCACGTCTTCGTCGGCCTGCATCGATCGGATGCGACGGGCGAGACGCTGGATGGAGAGGCGGAGTTCCTGATCGTCGTGCGGCACAATTACTTAGCATAGCAAATTAGCCTTGCTAACGAAAATTGGAGGGCCGCCGGGAGCAATACACTGGGGGCACGATTCGCGAGCGGAGGAGGCCGGATGATCCAGTTCATCGCCGAGCGCCAGGAGCGCACCTTCGTCGATGCGGACGGCGTGACCATCCACTTCTACCAGTGGAAGGTCGGCAAGCCGCGCGGGATCGTGCAGATCGCGCACGGCCTCGGCGAGTACGCCGGGCGCTACGAGGAGCTCGCGCAGAAGCTCGTCGCCGCCGGCTTCACCGTCTACGCCGACGACCACCGAGGCCACGGCCAGACGGGACTCGACCAGTGGGGCGGCGACCGCTCGAAGCTCGGCGACCTCGGCCCGGGCGGCATCCGCTCCACAATCGCGGAGGTTCGGCAGCTCAGCCAGATCATCCGCGAGGAGAATCCGGGAGTGCCGCTCGCCCTCCTCGGGCACAGCTGGGGATCGCTCATCGCGCAGTCGATCGTCAACAAGCACGCCGAGGACTACGACGCCCTCGTGCTCACCGGCACCGCGTACCGCACGCTCATCCACATGAACGGCGGCGACCTCGCCAAGAAACACGCCCACCTCGGCAGCACCGGCTACGAGTGGCTCAGCCGCGACGACAGCGTCGGGCAGGCGTTCCTCGACGACCCGCTCACCTTCAAGGCCAACGGGATGAAGCTCTTCGGGCTCGCGGACAGCCTGCGGCTGCTCGGCCGGCCGGCCAGGAACCTCGCCAGGGACATCCCGGTGCTGATCCAGATCGGCAGCGAGGACACTCTCGGCGGGGAGCGCAGCGTGGAGAAGCTTGCCAGGGCGTATCTCAGCCGCGCCCAGCTCAGCGACGTCGAACTCATCGTCTACGCCGATGCCCGGCACGAGATCTTCAACGAGATCAATCGGGAAGAGGTCTACGCGGACACCATCGCGTGGCTGCTCTCCCGCCTCGCCCCCGCCGGCTGACCGCCGAAGCAGTTTCTCATGGCGCGGGTTGCTCGTGCTCGCCTTTCTCGTGCCGCGGATTTCTCGTGCCTCGCGTTTCTCGTGCCTCGCGTTTCTCCGGAGGTTTCGGGTCGTCTGGCCCGTTTCGGCCCTTTCGGGTCTGATTTGGGGCCGGGATCCGCGGATGCTCCGGAGAAACGTGAGTGCGGCGGGCGGTTGGGCTCTCGCGGGGTCGGCGCCGGCGGTGCGGCCGCGCTGCTTGCACTGACGTGCCTTGCGTTTCTCCGGAGGTTTCGCGCCCTCTGGACCGTTTCGGCCCGTTCGAGGCCGATTTGGGGTCGGGATGCGCGGATGCTCCGGAGAAACGCGAGGGCGGCGGTGAGGGCGGCGGCGAGGGCGGCGGGTGAGTGCGGCGGGCGAGTGCGGCGGCGCGGGTGAGGCACGTGAGGGCGGGCGAGCCCGGACGCGCGAGGCTTAGGCTGGAACTGGCAAGCGGGCAGTCGAATCGAGAGGCACATCCATGCACGGCGAGTTCAAGGTTCCTGGCGGCAAGCTGGTGGTGGTCGACCTCGATGTCGTCGACGGCCTGATCGCGAACTTCCACCTGTCCGGCGACTTCTTCCTCGAGCCGGACAGCGCCCTGGGCCGCATCGACCACGCGGTGAACGGTCTGTCGGAAGACAGCGACGCGGCCACGATCGCGACCGCGGTGCGTCGCGCCCTGCCGGAGGACGCGATCCTGCTCGGCTTCGCGCCGGAATCGGTGGCCGTGGCCGTGCGCCGCTCGCTCGCCCGTGCGACCAGCTGGACCGATTACGACTGGCAGCTCATCCACGGGGAGGCCTATCCGC
Organism: Lacisediminihabitans sp.; assembly: GCF_043726815.1. Lineage (NCBI taxonomy): Bacteria > Bacillati > Actinomycetota > Actinomycetes > Micrococcales > Microbacteriaceae > Lacisediminihabitans > Lacisediminihabitans sp. The sequence goes on along the minus strand of NZ_JAYSJZ010000078.1, from coordinate 48,152 downwards.
CCGTGCTGCAGATGGCCCTCGACCAGGTGCTTTCGGAGGAGGTCGGCTCCGGTCGGCGCCAGCCGACCCTGCGCATCTGGGAGTGGAATGAGCCCGGCGTGGTGATCGGCAGCTTCCAGTCGGTGAAGAACGAGGTGGACCTCGAGAACGCGGCGAAGTACGGATTCCAGGTGGTGCGCCGGGTGAGCGGCGGCGGGGCCATGTTCATGGAGGCGGGCTCCGTGATCACCTATTCGATCTACGCGCCGATCGAGCTGGTGCAGGGGATGACCTTCGCCGACTCCTACGCCTTCCTCGACGAGTGGGTGATCACCGCCCTCAAGTCACTTGGCATCGACGCGTCTTACCAGCCCCTGAACGACATCACGAGCCCCACCGGCAAGATCGGCGGGGCAGCCCAGAAGCGACTCGGAACCGGCGCCGTGCTGCACCACGTGACGATGAGCTACGACATGGACGGCGACCGCATGGTCGAGGTGCTGCGGATCGGGCGCGAGAAGATGAGCGACAAGGGAACAAAGAGCGCCAACAAGCGCGTCGACCCGCTGCGCAGCCAGACCGGGCTCAGCCGCGCGGCCATCATCACGCGCATGGAGGAGACCTTCACCGGCCTGTACGGGGCGTCAGCGAGCGACGTCACGATGGACGAACTCGCCCGCGCCCAGCAGCTTGTCGTGGACAAGTTCGGCACCGAGGAGTGGCTGCAGCGCGTTCCCTAGGTGCTCGAAACCACCGGGAGATTCCGCGACATCCACGAATCTCCGGAGTGTCGATTACCCTTGAGACATGAACTGGTGGATTTTCGGTGCCGTGGTGCTCGGCATCGTCGTCCTCGGTTACCTCGCGCAGCGCTTCGGCCTGATCGATCTCAGCGGGCACGATAAGCCCAAGAGTTCGGGGACCGGGGCCGGGCTCATCGGCATCGGCGACGAGGTTTTCGCTCCAGCGCGGCACGAGGCGGCGATGGAACTGGATCGCCAGACGATCCTCCCCGCCCCCGCGCCGGTGGCCGGCGATCCGGATCGGGGCATCTATAACGGCCAGGTCAAGATCGACCTCAACCGAGGATCCCGCAGAAGCTAACTAGCCGCGAGCTAACTAGCCGCGCAACTCCAGCTCCTGGTATTCCGGGTGCTTCTCCAGCCAGTCGACCACGAACGGGCACTCTGCCACCACGCGGTAGCTCGTGTCGGTGCGGATGGAGTCGAGCACCGACTGCACCATCTGCGCCCCGAGTCCGCCGCCCCGCAGGTGCGGGTCGATCTCGGTGTGGGTGATGTGGATCGAATTGCCGCGCAGGGTGTAGTCGGTGAGCCCGACCTGTTCGCCGTCCTTCTCGAAGACGTAGCGGTTCTGGCCCGGGAGATGCAGCACTTCGGTAGACATCCGTCGAGCCTACGTTCGCCACGCTCGCCGACGCAACGTGACGGTCCGCCGCGATGGGAGAATGAGGGAATGTCCCAGCTCTTCACAGCCGATTCCCCGAATCGGGTGATCCTGGGAGACAACCTGGAGGTTGCGGCCGGGCTTCCCGACGGCGCCTTCACCCTCATCTACCTCGATCCGCCGTTCAACACCGGGCGCAGCCAGGCCAGGCAGTCGACGACGAGCGTTCGGTCGGCGGACGGCCCGATCCGCGGGTTCAAGGGCCAGCAGTACGAGCGCATCCGCGGCGACCTGATGAGCTATGACGACCGCTTCGAGGACTACTGGCTGTTCCTCGAGCCGCGGCTCGCCGAGGCCTGGCGCCTGCTCGCCGACGACGGCACGCTCTACCTGCACCTGGACTTTCGCGAGGCGCACTATGCCAAGGTGCTGCTCGACGCGCTGTTCGGCCGGGAGAGCTTTCTCAACGAGATCATCTGGGCCTACGACTACGGGGCGAAATCCAAGTCGAAGTGGCCCACCAAGCACGACACGATCCTCGTCTACGTGAAGAACCCGCAGGGGTATCACTTCGACTCGACCGCTGTCGACCGCGAGCCGTACATGGCGCCGGGGCTCGTCACCGCCGAGCAGGTGGCTCGAGGAAAGCTCCCGACCGACGTCTGGTGGCACACGATCGTCTCGCCGACCGGCCGGGAGAAGACCGGATACCCCACTCAGAAGCCGGAGGGGATCCTGCGCCGAATCGTGCAGGCATCCAGTCGCGAGGGCGACTGGGTGCTCGACTTCTTCGCGGGCTCCGGCACGACGGGTGCGGTCGCCGCCGCCCTCGGCCGCCGTTTCGTGCTGGTCGACCAGAGCGAGGAGTCGATCGCGGTGATCGGCGCCCGGTTGGCCAAGGCCGGAGTCGTCTTCTCCTAGCGGGCGTCAGGTGGTGATCGGGATCCCCGCGGCCTTTCCCACGCTGGCGGCCCAGTCGCGGGCTCGGTCGAGTTCGCCATCCTCGAGCACGGTGTCCTTGGACACGAGGAAGCTCGCTCCGGGCAGCACGGCGTGCGAGCCGCGTGCCTTCAGCTCGTGTTCGATGCGTCCCGAGGCGGCACCGGAGAGGAGTCGAGCGATGTCCGCCCGGGTGTCGAACGCCGCGAACAGCGGCGGCACGCGATCGAGGCCGTCGATCCACTCCCGCACCCCGGTTCCGGGGGCGAGGGGTTCGAGGGTGAGCTTCTTCGCCGGGTCGTTGGCCCAACTCGGCGCCTCGTCTCGGGACGTCTGACGGCTCATCCCGTGCACGTGGGTCGGGCCGCCCACCACCAACAGGCTCGCGGACTCCGCGGCATCCTTGGCCGAGGCGTCATTGACGTTGACGAGGGTCACCGGACCGTATGGACCGAGCCCGTCGGCGATCGCCTCGGCGACCTGCCGGGTGTTGCCGAACATGGATTCGTAGACGACGACGATGCTCATTTCAATGCTCTCCCTAAAAGAGTCGCGGGGATGGAAGTACCTCCACGTTCCCTCCTCTGTCGTTGGCGATTAGGGTCCAACGTCCCGTGCCACGGGCGCTGATCGGCGCTCCGCGCGAAACTGGAGGACAATCGGAATCCGGCGGAGGGAGTACCGGTGACGGATGTGGACACCCCGGATGTGCTGGTGATCGGCGCCGGCCCGACCGGCCTGCTTCTCGCCGTCGTGCTGGCGCGTCGCGGCGTGCGGGTCGCCATCGTGGACCGGAAGGCCGGTCCGACGGTCGAATCCCGCGCCGTCGTGCTTCAAGCCCGCACCATGGAGATCTACGACCAGCTCGGCATCGCCGGGCGCATGGCTGCAGCGAGCACCGAGGCTCGGTTCGTCGTCCCGGGATACGGCCGCCGCCGCTTCGGCAAGCTTAAGGTCGGGGCGATCGGCGAGGGAGTCACCCCGTTTCCCCGACTCACGGTGCTCGAACAGAGCAAGACCGAGTCCATCCTGGGAGCGCATCTCGCCGAGCTGGGGGTGTCCGTCGGGTGGAATGCGACGGTCGAGCTGCCAGAAGGCCTCGCCGCGTCTGGCGAGGTGGTGGTGCGTTCGCCGGAGGGCGTTCGCCGCATCCGCGCCCGCTACGTGGTCGGCGCGGACGGCAGCAACTCGGCCGTGCGTCGGGCGCTCGGCATCGACTTCGCCGGCTCGACCTACGGCCACACCTTCTTCGTGTGCGACGCCGACCAGGCGGTGGGGCTCGTGGCGGATGCGGTCAACCTGAGGCTGGGGGACGCCGAGTTCCTGCTGACCTTTCCCCTCGACGCGGACAACGCAGCCGGCCATCACCGCATCATCGGGCTGCTTCCCCCGACCGGCGGGGGCGACATCGTCGAGTCGTCGGCGCGAGCGGCGGTCGACGGTGCGTTCGGCGTCCGCTGGGGGCAGTCGAAGTGGTTCTCGACCTACCGGGTGCAGCATCGCACGGCTGCCGTGTTCCGCAAGGGTCACGTCTTCCTTGCCGGCGACGCGGCCCATGTGCACTCTCCGGTGGGCGCGCAAGGCATGAACACCGGGTTGCAGGATGCCCACAATCTCGCCCTCAAGCTCGTCGACGTTCTCTCCGGGCGGGCCCCGGAGTCGTACCTCGACCGCTATGAGGCCGAGCGGCGCCCGGTGGCGCTCCGATTGATGTCCACCACCGATCGGGTGTTCGGTCTCGCCACCTCCTCGACTCCGCGCGCCCGGTGGGTGCGGCGTCGTGTCGCGCCGGTCCTCGCTCCGTTCGTGATCCGCGTGCTCCCGCGGCTGCCCGGGTCCTCTCGCTTCTTCGAGTACCTCTCCCAGACCCGCATCCACTACTGGATGGATGCCGGGGCGAAGCAACGAGAGAACGGCCGGCGCGACCCCGTCGTCGGCCGACGGCTTCCCTGGACCGGCGGCAACTACGTCTCGCTGCGCTCCTTCGAGTGGCAGGTGCACGGCTATGGAGGGTCCGATGCCGCGGAGGTCGGCGCCGCCCTCGGCGTGCCGGCCCATTCGTTTGCGTCGATCGGTCGCACCGCCCTCGCGCCGGGGCTGCTCTACCTCGTGCGTCCCGACGGCTTCGTCGCGGCGAAGGCGGCTCCTTCGCACGCGGAGCGGGTCTTCGGGGCGGCGCTGCCCTGGCGGTGACGGTCGAAGGCCGGTTACGCGGAGTCGCGCTCCACGATGTGGGTCTCCAGGATGCGCTTGTGCTCCACCGGCTCGCCGCGCAGGAGCGCGAGCATCATCCGGGCCATTTCGGCACCGACCGCCTCGGAGGGTTGGTGCACCGTCGTGAGCTGGATGGTGCCGCTGGTCGCGGCGGGGGAGTCATCGAACCCCATCACGGCGACGTCCGCCGGCACGCTGAGGCCCCGCTCCATGAGCACCTGGATGGCGCCGATCGCCATGAGGTCGCTCGCCACGAACACGGAGTCGAGGTCGGGAAACCGGTCGAGGATCTCGCGCATGGCGCGCGCGCCGCTCGCGAGCGAGAAGTCCCCGTAGGCGATCCGCTCAGTCGAGAGCCCGGCCGCTGCCATGGCACGAGACCAGCCCGCCGTGCGGTCGAGGCCGGCCGGCATGTCGGATGGTCCGGCGACCATCGCGATCCTGGTGTGCCCCTTGTCGATCAGGTATTGCGTGCCGCGCTCTGCGGCGGCCACGTTGTCCACGTCCACGAAGTAGGCGGGTGGGTCGTCCGGACGCAGAGGTCGGCCGCCGTAGACCACCGGCATCGAGGACGCAAGGCTGCCCGGAAACAGATCGCCCGAGTGGTGCGAGACGACGAAGGCGCCATCGACATTGCCGCCGGCGAGGTAGCGCATCGTCTTCTCACGGGGGTGGGACTGTGCCACCTGCAGGGTGAGAACGTAGTCGCTCTCGTCGAGACCCCTGGTGATGCCCTGCACGATCGCGGCGAAGTACGGGTCACCGAAGAACCGTGTGGTGTCTTCGGGAATCACCAGCGCGATCGCCATGGTCTGGTTGTTGGCGAGAGACCGGGCGGCGCGATTGGGGATGTAGTGCAACCGCTCGATCGCCGCGTTCACGGCCGCCTCGACATCCGGGCTCACCTGGTTCGACCCGTTCACGACGCGAGAGACCGTGGACCGCGACACGCCCGCCTCGGCGGCAACCGCTTCCAGGGTCGGCGCGACACGGCGGGGTGGCGGCACAGTAGTCATTTGAAACGAAGTCTAGCCAGTGATCCCGGCCCTACAGCGCTCTCCTCGCGATGATGTCGCGATACTCGATGGCGCTGTCCTTGGGGGTGCGCCGCTGGGTGTCATAGTCGACGCGCACGATGCCGAAGCGCTTGTCATAGCCCCAGGCCCACTCGAAATTGTCCATGAGCGACCAGTAGAAGTAGCCCTTCACGTCGACTCCGTCATCGATCGCGTCGAGGATCGCACCGAGGTGCAGTCGAAGGAACTCGAGCCGGTCGTCATCGTGCACCGAGCCGTCGGCCTCGACCACATCGTTGTACGCCGCGCCGTTCTCCGTGACGTAGAGGTCGACCCCGGCCGGGCCGGTGTACTCGTCGTGCACGCGCCGCAGGAGCCTGGTGAGCCCCTCGGGCTGCACCTCCCACCCCATGGCGGTGAGCGGGAGCTCACGCGGGTGCCAGAACACGCCATCTGCGGCGGGAAACGGCGAGCGTTTCGGTCGTTCGGAAGGCGCGGCGGTCGTGGCTTCAGCGGCCCCGGGTCGTGAGCTCACGAAGTCGCCGTGGTAGTAGTTGACGCCGAGAACGTCGATCGGTGCGGAGATGATGGCCAGGTCGCCCGGCTGCACCACTGTCTCGAAGTCGTTGCCCGCGACATCCGCCAGCACGTCTTCGGGGTATTCGCCGCGGAAGATCGGGTCGAGAAAGAAGCGGTTGAACTGCCCGTCGATGCGGCGAGCGGCGTCGATGTCCCCCGGCTCGTTCGGATCGACCGGGTCGGCCACGGTGAGGTTGAGGGTGATGCCCAGTTCGAGGGACGAGTCGCGCGATCGAAGCTCGTTCACGACGAGGCCGTGACCCAATAGCAGATGGTGGCCGGCGGCCAGGCCCGCGGGAACCTCCTGGCGACCGGGGGCGTGCTCCCCGCCGATGTACCCGAGGAACGCCGCGCACCATGGCTCGTTGAGCGTGGTCCACGCCGTCACCCGGTCGCCGAGCACGTCGTGCACGGTGGCGGCGTATTCGGCGAACCGGAACGCGGTGTCTCGGTTGGCCCAGCCGCCCTTCTCCTCGAGGGCCTGGGGCAGGTCCCAGTGGTAGAGCGTGAGCCACGGCTTGATGTTCTTTTCCAGCAGCTCGTCCACGAGCCTCGAGTAGAAGGCGAGACCCTGCTTGTTCACCTCGCGGCCGTCCGGGCGTACCCGGGACCATGACGTGGAGAAGCGGTAGGTCTGCAGCCCGAGATCCGCCATCAGAGCCACGTCGTCGGCGAACCGATGGTAATGGTCGCAGGCCTCCTCACCGGAGTCGCCGCCCACGACGGCGCCCGGAACGCGGCAGAATGCGTCCCAAATCGAGTCGGTGCGGCCGTCCTCGTGAGCGGCGCCCTCGATCTGGTACGCCGCGGTCGCCACCCCGAACAGGAAGTCCTGGGGAAACGCTCGGCGGGAGCCTTCCCGCGTCGGCCGGATCTCGCGCAGTGTCATGTCGGTCATCCTTTTACTGCTCCCTGCATGATTCCGGCCACCAACTGACGGCCCGCCACAGCGAAAAGGACGATCAGCGGGATCGTGGCGAGGAGCACTCCGGCAAGCACGATCGAGTAGTTCACGAAGTAGTTCGCCTGAAGTGTAGCCAAAGAAACGGGAAGGGTGGGATTCGAGGCGTTCAACACGATGAAGGGCCAGAAGAAGTTTGTCCAGGTCGTGATGAAGGTGAACAGGGCGAGCATCGCGGCGGCGGGACGCGCGGCGGGCAGGCCGACGCTCCAGAACGAGCGGAACATGTTCGCACCGTCCATGCGGGCGGCTTCGATGAGCTCGTCGGGAAGCGACTGGCTCAGATACTGGGTCATCCAGAACACGCCGAAGGCCGTGACGAGCGCGGGCACGATCACGGCGCCGAGGGTGCCGGTCCACCCGAACGAGGACATCGCGATGAACAGGGGGACGACGCCGAGCTGGGTCGGCACTGCCATGGTCGCGATCACAAAGGTGAGCAGCCCGCGCTTGCCCCGGAACCGGAGCTTGGCGAACGCGTACCCCGCGAGCGTGGAGAAGAACACCACCGAGGCCGAGACGACCGTCGAGACGATGATGCTGTTCGTGACCGACTTCCAGAAGTTCACGCTCTCGTTGTTGATCACCGACGCCGCGTTCGTGAAGAAGTTGCCTCCCGGGATCCAGGACATGTTGGGATCGTTGATCGTGCTGGAGTCCCCGCTTCCGATCAGCAGCGACCAATAGAGGGGGAACACCGACCCGAGGATCACCGCGGCGAGGAAGCCGTAGGCGACAAGGCCCGGGCCTCTGCGCTGAAGTGACCGCTTGCGCCGCCTCGTCACTGCAGACGACGCCAGTCGTGGGTTCAGCGCGCTCATTTGCGGACTCCTTCGTTGCTGGCGATCAGGCGGGTGATCGCCAGGTTCACGAGACCGATGATGACAATGACGATGAACAGCAGCCAGGCCACGGCCGATGCGCGGCCGAAGTTGAGTTGGGTCCAGCCGAGGTTGTACAGGTAGAGCGTGAGAGTGAGCCACTGACCGTTGGCGCCGCCGGTGCCGGTCTGGTCGAACAGCTTGGGCTCATCGAAGATCTGGAGACCGCCGATGGTCGCGGTGATGATCACGAAGATGAGTGTCGGCCTCAACTGCGGCACGGTGATGGAGAAGAAGCGGCGTACCGGGCCCGCCCCGTCGATCTCGGCGGCCTCGTAATAGTCCCGCGAGATCGCCTGCATTCCGGCGAGCAGGATGAGGGCGTTGTACCCGGTCCAGCGGAAGTTCACCATCGTCGCAATCGCGAGCTGGCTGGCCAGCGGGTTCGAGTGCCACTGGATCGCGGGCACTCCGATGTGCCCGAGAAGCGTGTTGACGAGTCCGTAGCGGTCCCCGTACAGGTTGCTGAAGATGAGGGCTACCGCCACCGGCATGATGATGTAGGGAATCAGAACCCCCATGCGCCAGAAGGTTTTGCCGCGGAGGTTTTGGTCCAACACCGCGGCAATGACTATCGCCACGGCGATCTGGGGCACCGCCGAGAGCAGGAAGATGCTGAAGGTGTTGCCGAGCGCCTTCCAGAACGTGGCTTGGGACAGCACGAAGGTGAAGTTGTCGAGGCCGACGAAGTCGCCCTGCCCGCCGATGAGGTCCCAGGCGTGAAGCGATACCCAGCCCGTGTAGAGCAGCGGGAAGAGCCCGACCACGGCGAACAGCAGGAAGAACGGCGAGACGTAAAGGTAGGGCGAGAACTTGATGTCCCAGCGACCCAGGGTCTGGCTGAAGGCGATGCGGCGAGGCGAGCGGTCGACGCGACGAAGAGTTGTTGTGGTGGTCATGGAGCACTCCGGGGGTTGGGGGCGATGCATCCGGCGATGAGGCCGTGCCCGTCGGACGGGCACGGCCTCATCGGTGGGACTAGCCCAGCGCCTTGATGTCGGAGACCACCTGGGTCCAGGAGTCATCGATGGACTGCGATCCGGATTCGACCCGGGTGAGACCGTTCTGCACGGCGGTCATGACCGCGGAGTACTTGACTCCCTTGAAGGGGGTCACCTTCACTGCCTTGGCGCGGTCGATGAAGATCTTGCCGATTGCAGCGTTGTTGAAGAACTCATTGGTTGCGCCCGTCAGGGTCGGGTCCGTGTAGGCCGCGACCTGGCTCGGGAAGGTTCCGGCGGTCTTGAAGGCCGAAATCTGCTGGGCGGGAGCGGTCAGCCAGTCCGCGAAGGCCTTGGCCTCGGCGGTGTGCTTTCCCTGGGAGGGGACGGTCAGGTACGACCCACCCCAGTTGCCACCACCGTTGGGGAAGACGCTCGCGATGTTCCAGCCGGTGACCTTCGGCGAGTCGCCGGCGATGACGCCGAGCATCCAGGCGGGGCAGAGCATGGTCGCATAGGCGCCATTGGCCATGCCTGACGCCCAGTCGTTCGTCCACTCCGGCAGGTGCGACGACGAGGTCTTGCTCGCGGCCAACACCGAGTAGAACGCCTTCTTCACGTCGGGGTTGCTCGTGGCGATGACGGTTCCATCGTTCTTTTCATAGAAGTTCTTGTACTGGTTGGCGAGACCCTGGAAGGTCGCCCCCGCGGAGTCGAACCAGGCCGCACCCGTCTTCGCCGCGGTGAACTTGTCGCCGACGGCGAAGTAGTTGTCCCAGTCGCCGGTGAGGAGCTTGGCGACGTCGGCCGGATCGGTCGGCATGCCGGCCTTGGCGAGGAGGTCGGATCGGTAGCAGATCGCCTCGGGGCCGATGTCGGTCCCGAGCCCGATTACCTTGCCGCCAGCGGTTCCGCCGGCTGTCTTCCACGCGGAGTAGCGGCCCTTGTTGTCGGCGCTGGCGAGGTCGACGAACTTGCTCGAGTACTGGCGAAGCTTGGGCATCCAGTCGCCGTCCACCGCCTCGATGTCGCCGAGGCCGGAGCCGGCGGCGAGCTTGGTGAACATGTTGGTCTGCGCGGCGTCCGACGTGGCGGCCTTGTTCTGGACGACGGTGACGTTGGGGTGCAGCTTGTGGTAGCTGGCCAGCAACGCGTCGGAGTAACCGAAGTTGTTGAAGGTTGCCAGGGTGAGGGTGATCGGCTTGCTCGAGTCGGCCGCTGGGGTCGTCGAGGCCGAGCATCCGGTAGCGATGATTGCGAAAGCTGCGGCGCCGGCGATGGCTGCCACAGCCGTGGTGCGTCGTGAAAACTTCACGGTCACTCCTTTGTGTGCGTGTGTGTGTGCGTGGGTGTGGGTGTGGGTGTGGGTGTGGGTGTGGGTGTGTGGGAGCGCTCCCAAATCGAGGTGTGGGAGCGCTCCCACGCAATGCGGCCAACCATACCCAGAGACTTCGGCCGCTGTCAACACAAAAAAGGGCGGCTCACCAAAAACGCTGGTGAGCCGCCCAAAATTGGTCGAGCGCTACGATCCGGTCGGCGCCGGATCCTTGCGACCGCCGCTTGTCGCCGTGTCCGGTTCGAGCGGTGCGCCCATCATCTCGGCGGCCTGTACGGCGAGAATCGCCGCGTCCTGGTCGGCCACCTCCTGGATGGCCGACTTCTGGCGAAGCGGCGTTGCCTTGAGGAAGAAGCTCAGGATGAAGGCCACGAGCACCACGATCAGGCTCACCCAGAATCCGCGCACCATGGCATCCGAGAACCCGCTGAGGAAGGGCGCGGCCAGGGCGTGATTGGCGTGGTTGAGGAACGAGGTGTTGCCGTCCAGCGAGGTGGTGGTGCTGCCCCCGCCGGCGCTGCCCGGGGTGAATTTGGCGAGCACGGTATCGACCACGCCGTGACGCGCGGTGGCGTTCGACAGGTCCACCTGGGGAGGCAGGTTCGCCTTGATCGGGTCCACAATCGCGTTGTAGATCTTGGACATGATGCCCTTGTTGGCCGGATCGTTCGCGATCGCGGGGTTGAGGGCGGCGTCCAGGGCGGCGCGCAGGGTGTCCTTGTTGGTGAAGTTGGCCTTGATGTAGCCGCCGACGACGCTGAACACCACCGAGAAGATCACGGCGACGCCGAGCGTTCCACCGACCTGGCGGAAGAACGTGGACGACGAGGTTGCCACTCCGATGTCGCGTGGTCCGACCGAGTTCTGGCTGGCGATCGTCAGGGTCTGCATGAGCTGGCCGAGGCCCAGTCCCACGAGCAGCATGGCACCGGCGAGCACCCAGTAGTTGGTGTCGGCCTTGATGGTGGTGAACAGCAGGAAGCCGATCACCATGAATCCGGTGCCCACGATCGGGAAGATCTTGTAGCGTCCGGTGCGCGAGATGAGCTGGCCGCTGACGATCGAGGAGATCATCAGGCCGAGGATCATCGGCAGCAGCTGGAAGCCGCTCTCGGTGGGGGTGGAGCCCTTCACGAGCTGCAGGTACAGCGGTACGGTCGAGATCGCGCCGAACATGCCGAAGCCGACGAGCACACCGAGGATGGTGGCGACGGAGAAGGTGGGCGACTTGAAGAGCTTGAGCGGGATGAGCGCGTCGTCTCCCATGAGCTTCTCGGAGACGATGAAGGCGATGATGCCGAGGCCGCCGACGATGTAGCAGGCGATCGCCCCGGCCGAGTCCCAGCCCCAGTCGCGGCCCTGCTCGGCGACGAGCAGCAGCGGCGCGACGGCGATGATCACCGTCGTGGCGCCCCACCAGTCGATGCGCACGCTGCGGTTGACGCTGCGCTTCGGCAGGTGCAGGAACCTCAGCACCATGCCGAGGGCGATGATGCCGATCGGGATGTTGATCAGGAAGACCCAGCGCCAGCCGTCGATGAACAGGATGTACGGCGCACCGGCGAAGAGGCCGCCGATGAGCGGGCCGATGACGCTCGAGATGCCGAATACCGCGAGGAAGTAGCCCTGGTACTTGGCGCGCTCCCGCGGCGCGAGCATGTCGCCCATGATCGCGAGCGGGAGGGCCATCAGGCCTCCGGCGCCGATGCCCTGAATGGCGCGGAATGCGGCGAGCTCGAGGATCGACGTGGCGAAGCCCGAGGCCACGGAGCCCGCGATGAAGATCGAGATCGCGAAGAGGAACAACGGCCGGCGGCCGAAGATGTCGGAAAGCTTGCCGTAGATCGGCGTCGCGATGGTCGACACGATCAGGTAGGCCGTGGTGACCCAGGCCTGCTGGCTCAGCCCGTCCAGGTCATCCGCGATGGTGCGGATCGACGTGCCGACCACGGTCTGGTCGAGGGCGGAGAGGAACATTCCGGCCATGAGGCCGTAGAGCACGAAGAGTATCTGGCGGTGGGTCATGATCCCGCCAGAGTCGTGGACCGCTTGGGCCCGGCTTGCAGTTTCGGCGCGTGACATGGATCCTCGTTCTGGGTGGAGTTGGGGCTTAACCGACAGTGGCCACAGCGGAACGCATCCACCAGTGGCCAAGAAACTTTGCGTAGAGTGCAAACTTACACCTGCGGCAAGCATTTTCGCAAGTTGTGACGAGGCTAAAATCGGCAGCATGTCCTCGCGCAGCAGAAGCCCTGTCTTCGTCTGCGCCGTCGTCGTCGCCGCCGCGCTCGGACTGGTGGGATGCGCGCCGGTGACGGCCCCGATCCGCTCGTCGAGCGCGACCCCCGAAGCCGCCGACACCCCCACCCCGACTCCGACACCCACGCCGTCCGGTTTCGACAAGACCGCCCTGCCAATCGACGATCCTGCGAGCATCTGGGTGGTGGTGAACAAGGTGCGCCCGCTCGAGCCGTCCACCTACGTGCCGGCCGACCTGATCACCACGCCGGTGCCGCACCTCAACCCGCCAGGACTTCGTTCGGAGGCCGCGAGCGCCATGGCGGCCATGTTCGCCACCGCGAAGGCGGAAGGGGCTGGGGGAATGCAGCTCCAGAGCGCGAGCCGCTCGTACGGCGTGCAGGTGAAGGTCTACAACGGTTACGTCTCGAGCGTGGGTGAAGACGGTGCGGATGCGCAGAGCGCCAGGCCCGGATACAGCGAGCACCAGACCGGCCTCGCGGCTGACATCAGCGCCGTTCCGTTGACCTGCGCGCTCGCTGCCTGCTTCGGGCAGACACCCCAGGGGCTGTGGCTGGCCGCCAACGCGTACCGCTTCGGCTTCCTGCTGAGGTACCCGGCGGACAAGACCGCCATCACCGGCTACATGTACGAGCCCTGGCACTTCCGCTACATCGGGGTGCCGCTCGCCACCGAGATGCACGCCACCGGGGTCACGACCCTCGAGGAGTTCTTCGGGCTGCCGCCCGCGCCCGACTACGCCCCCTGAGCCGTCCGCTCGCCCCTCGCGGCGGGGGTTACCGCCCCGCGGCGGGGGCTATCGCCCGCTGCGGCGGGGAAATGTGCTCGCGGCGGGAGTTATGACTCCCTCCCCGACTTCATTTCTCCCGCCGCCGGGCTTCCGGCCGCGACGTCTCCCGCCGCCGGGCTTCCGGCCGCGACGGCTCCGGCCGCGACGGCTCCGGCCGCGACGTCTCCCGCCGCGACGGCTCCGGCCGCCGGATCAGGAGCCGAGGGCGGCGTCCACGATGGTCTTCGCCTCGGCCTGCACCCGCTTGAGGTGCTCCGTCCCGAGGAACGACTCGGCATAGATCTTGTACACGTCCTCGGTGCCACTCGGCCGGGCGGCGAACCAGGCGTGCTCGGTGACCACCTTCACGCCCCCGACGGCGGCGCCGTTGCCCGGCGCCTCGCTGAGCTTTGCGATGATCGGCTCGCCGGCCAGACTGTCCGCCGTGATGGCGGAGCCGTTCAGCTTGCCGAGCGCGGCCTTCTGCGCCTTCGTGGCCACGGCATCCACCCGTTCGTAGACGGGCGAACCGTACTTCTCGGTGAGTTCGGTGTAGAGCTCGCTCGGCGACTTGCCGGTCACGGCGATGATCTCGCTGGCGAGCAGGGCGAGCAGTATGCCGTCCTTGTCGGTGGTCCAGACGGTGCCGTCCTTGCGCAGGAAGCTCGCCCCCGCCGACTCCTCGCCGCCGAACGCGACCGACCCGTCCACGAGCCCGGGCACGAACCACTTGAAGCCCACCGGAACCTCCCAGAGGCGGCGTCCGAGCGAGCTGGCGACCCGGTCGATCATGGTGCTCGAGACGAGCGTCTTGCCCACCGCGGCATCCGACTTCCAGCCTGGCCGGTGGCCGTAGAGGTACTGCACGGCCACGGCGAGGTAGTGGTTGGGGTTCATCAGGCCGCCGTCGGGCGTGACGATGCCGTGCCGGTCGGCGTCGGCGTCGTTGCCGGTGACCACGTCGAAGTCGTCCTTGTGTTTGAGCACGCTCGCCATCACGGATGACGACGACGGGTCCATGCGGATCTTGCCGTCCCAGTCCAGGGTCATGAATCCCCACTGCGGATCGACGGTCGGGTTGACGACGGTGAGGTCGAGACCGTAGCGCTCCGCGATGGCGCTCCAGTAGTGCACGCTCGCCCCGCCGAGCGGGTCGGCCCCGATGCGCACGCCTGCCTTCTTGATCGCCTCGATGTCGATGATGTTCTCGAGGTCGTCCACGTACTTGCCGCGGTAGTCGTAGGTGCCCACCCCGGTCGGCTCGGAGCGCTTCACATCGTGGCTGCCCTCGGCGATGATCTCGTTCGCTCGGTTCGCGATCCAGTGGGTTGCGTCGCTGTCGGCCGGACCGCCGTGCGGGGGGTTGTACTTGAAGCCGCCGTCGCGGGGCGGGTTGTGGCTGGGGGTGACGACGATCCCGTCGGCCTGGTCGTCGTGGCCGGCCGCGTTGTAGGCGATGATCGCGTGGCTGAGCGCGGGGGTGGGCACGAAGTCGTCGAACTCGTCGACCAGGGCGTTCACCCCGTTGGCGGAGAGCACCTCGAGCGCGGTCGTCTCGGCGGGCCTGCTGAGCGCGTGGGTGTCCCGGCCGATGAAGAGCGGCCCGGTGATGCCCTGGGACGCGCGGTACTCCACGATCGCCTGCGTGATGGCGGCAATGTGCGTCTCGTTGAACGCGGCGTCGAAGCTCGACCCCCGGTGGCCGGACGTGCCGAACACCACACGTTGCTCCGGCACCGTCACATCCGGTATCAGCTCGTAGTAGGCGTGTACCAACGCCTTGATGTCGATGAGATCGGATTCCTGGGCGGGCTGTCCTGCGCGAGCGTTCATGCCGCAAGTCTGGCATCCAGCGGTGTCAGGCCACCAGCCACGGATTGTCCGCGCGATGAATTCGCCCTCGTTTGCCCTGCCGCGGCCGGCTCCCGCCTGCGGTGTCCCTTGGCCATCCCGAGCCGGGGGTGGCCCGCCGGCGTTGCCTTCCGTTCCTCGTCGCTCCGCCGCATCATCGCTCCGCCGTGCGCATAACTCCGGCAGGATGCGGGCGGCTCCGGCTCGGACGCCGGAATCCCGGGGGCGATCCTGTTCCCGGCCGAATATTGCCGGAGTTATGCACGAGGACGGGACGGAAAGGTGCAACGGCTGCCGGGGCGGAGCGGGAGATGCGCGCGCGTGGTGCCTTCCGTGCGCCGTCCGTCGCGTCGCGCCGCCGTGCGCATAACTCCTGCAGGATGCGGGCGGCTCCGGCTCGGACGCCGGAATCCCGGGGGCGATCCTGTTCCCGGCCGAATATTGCCGGAGTTATGCACGAGCAGCGCACCCCGGCCCAGCCAGCAGCCCCAGGGCGGCCGGGCAACGACGGCGGCAACGACGGCGGCAACGACGGCGCCAAGCCCACTGAGCACGCGGATGGGCCGGCCGGGGCCGCCCAACCAATAGGCTCGGGGCATGCCCGAAACGCCGCAGCCGGAAACCTATAGCTACCTCGGGCCAGCCGGCACCTTCACCGAGGTCGCCCTGTCCCAGGTTGCCGCCGCCGCCGGTAAGCCCTGGCGCTCGGTCAACAATGTGGGCGAGGCCCTCGACGACGTGGTGTCCGGCCGCAGTGCCGCCGCGATGATCGCGATCGAGAACTCGGTCGAGGGCGGAGTCTCGGCCACCCAGGACGCCCTGGCGAGCATCCCGCACCTGCGCATAATCGGGGAGTACCTCGTGCCGGTGAACTTCGTGCTCGTGGCGCGGCGCGGCACGACCCTCGCCGACGTGCGGGTGATCAACGCGCATCCGGTGGCCTACGCCCAGTGCCACCTCTGGCTCGACGCCAACCTCCCGAGCCACGGCCACATCCCGGCCACCTCCAACGTGGCCGCGGCCGCCTCGCTCTTCGACTCCGATCACGCGGATGCCGCGATCGCCCCGCCCGGGATCACCGCGCACCACGACCTGGACGTGCTGGCCGAGAACATCGGCGACAACCCGAACGCCGTCACCCGGTTCGTGCTGGTGAGCCGCACCACCACGACCCCGGCGGCGACCGGGGCGGACAAGACGAGCATCATCGCCGAGCTCCCGGATGACCGGGCCGGGTCGCTGCTGGAGATGCTCGAGCAGTTCGCCACCCGCGGGGTGAACATGAGCCTGCTGGAATCCCGACCCATCGGCGATGCCCTCGGACGCTACCGCTTCGTGATCGACCTGGACGGGCACATCGACGAGGAACGCGTCGCGGATGCGCTGATGGGCCTCCGTCGGTTCAGCCCGAACGTGACATTCCTGGGCTCCTATCCCCGCGCCGACGGAATACGAGTAAAATTCGACCAACGATACGGCGACGCCGTGTTCACCGAAGCGCGAGACTGGCTCGACCGTTTGAAGTCCGGGCTGGAATAGCCGGAGTCGTCGGTCGCCGAGGGGGCAGCATGACCGACGACCGTGAGCAGCGGATAGATCCGCGCTACAACCCGGAGTTCCAGCGCGGCTACGAGCCGGGCGCCGGGCCCTCGAGGGCGCGGGTCGAGTCCGCGCCGACTCCCTCGAAGCCGATGCCGATGCCGGACGACGCGCCAGCGAGCGCGATCGACGCCAAAGAGCACGCCGAGCAGCTGGCGGAGGCACCGGGTCTCGAGCCGAGGCGCCGCAGCCTCAATCCGTACTTCGCCGTGCTCTGGGTCGTGGGTGTCGGGCTGGTGGCCGGAGGCCTGTTGGCCACGATCCGATCGACGATTGCAAACTTCGGCGGAGTCGAGACGCCGCGGGATGGCTTCGTCCGCACCATGCAGGTGCTGGGCAATCTGGTGGGCCCGACGCTCATGACGGTAGGGCTGCTCACCATCGCCGGCCTCGTCTTCGTCGCGGCCGTGCGCGGCTCCGGTCGCTCGCGATGAATTGGGCCGAGCGGGTGCTGATCGCCCTCGCCGGACTGCTCCTGGCCGCGGTCGCGGCCGGCGCGGTATACACCGCCAACAGCCAGGGCCAGACCTTCACCGAGGGACAGGTTCCTCTCTCGATTTATCTGGGCCAAATCATCTTCGAGATGGCTCCGACGACGGTGCTCGTCGGGCTGGGCATCCTGGTCGGGCTGCTGTTCTCGCGCGGACTTCGCTGGCTCCCGCGCGCAGACTCCGACGAGGCCGACGTCGACGCCGGCAGCCCGGAGTAGCGCAGTAGAGGGCGAAGGCTTCATCCCGAGCGCGTGGCGAGCCCGTCGCTGCTGGCCTAGGAGTCGCTGCTGGCCTAGGAGCCGCTGCTGGTCTAGGAGTCGTCGTCCTCGGTGGGCACCTTCACGGCGAGGGCACCGGCATCCGCCCAGATGTGCACCGACTTGGCGAGGCCGAACTCGTCCCCGTCGAGCTGCACCTCCTGCGTCGTCTCCACCGTGAGGCGCAGGTCTTTGCCGCGAAAGTAGAGAACGTCCTTCACGTCGGCGGTGAGGTCGATGATCGAGCGGCCGAGCGCACTCTTGCGCAGCACCCCGTTCTCCCAGGCGACCTTGTTCCAGACCTTGAGCCAGCCGAACGGACCGCTCGGGCGCAGGACGGCGATGTCGAGGATCCCGTCGTCCGGCACAGCGTCGGGTATGAGCAGGATGCCGCCGGGCAGGGTTCCGCAATTGCCCACCATGATGGTGTGCACGGTCGTAGTCCTCTCGGCGCCCCCGTCGAGGCTGTAGCGCAGGCGCACCGGCTTCAGTTCGGGCAGCGCGCGCACGCCGGCGTCCACGTAGGCCAGCCAGCCGACGGCCTTCTTGAGCTTGGAGCTGGTCTTGGCGATCATCTTCGCGTCGAGGCCCAGACCGGCCATCACCAGGAACACGTGCTGTTCCTCGGTGTCGTCCTCGCGCACGATCTCGGCGATGCCGAGGTCGATCGTGCGCTCGCCGCTTCCGAAGGCCACGCGGATCGACTCCTCGACGTTGTTGAGCGTGAGGGAGAGGTTGCGGGCGAGCAGGTTGCCCGTGCCGGACGGAACCAGCGCGATCGGCACGCCGCTGTCGCGCAGCGCCTCAGCGACCGCGCGCACCGTGCCGTCGCCGCCCGCGGCGAGAACGACGGCCGCGCCGCCGTCGAGTGCCTGCTTTGTCATGCCCTGGCCGGCATCCTGCTCGGACGTCGCGAGCCAGACCGTCGACTCCCAGCCGGCCTCGGCCTCGGCGGACTCCACGATGGCCTCGAGCCTCGGCAGATCCACCTTTATCGGGTTGTAGACGACGGCCGCATGCCGGTTGCTGGGGGCGGGGGTGTCGGGCACGTGACCTACGGTACGGCATTGCTCAATAGACTGGACGGGTGATCGACCCCCAGCTGCTTCGTGACAATCCCGAGGCAATAAGGGACTCCCAACGAGCGCGAGGGGCCGCGGCAGAGCTCGTGGATGTCGCGCTCGCCGCGGACATCAACCGCCGCAGCGCGATTTCGGAGTCCGAATCCCTGCGTGCCACCCAGAAGACCCTCGGCAAGCTCGTGGCCCAGGCCTCCGGCAACGAGAAGGCCACCCTGCTCGCCGAGGCCCAGGAACTCGCCATGCGGGTGAAGGCGCTCGCCCAGCAGGCGACGGATGCCGAGGTCGAGTTCACGCGCGCGGCGCGCGGCATCGCCAACCCCATCATCGACGGCGTGCCGGCGGGCGGCGAGGAGAACTTCGTCACCCTGCGTGAGGTTGGGGAGAAGCCGACGTTCGACTTCGAGCCGCGTGACCACCTCGAACTCGGCGAGCTGCTTCGGGCCATCGACATGACCCGCGGCGCCAAGGTGTCCGGCAGCCGGTTCTACTTTCTGCGCGGAATCGGCGCCCGGCTCGAGATCGCGCTGATGAACCTTGCGCTCGACACGGCGCTCGCCCACGGGTTCGAGCCGCTCATCACACCGACGCTCGTGCGCCCGGAGATCATGGACGGTACCGGCTTCCTCGGCGAGCACTCCGACGAGATCTACTACCTCCCCGCCGACGACCTCTACCTCACCGGCACGAGCGAGGTGGCGCTCGCCGGCTTCCACTCCGACGAGATTCTCGACCTGACCGGCGGCCCTGTGCGATACGCCGGGTGGTCGACCTGTTACCGCCGAGAGGCCGGCTCGGGCGGAAAGGACACCCGCGGCATCCTGCGCGTGCACCAGTTCAACAAACTGGAGATGTTCAGCTACGTGCTGCCGGAGCAGGCGGAGGCCGAGCACGATCGTCTCGTGGCGATGCAGGAGGCGATGCTGCAGGCCTGCGAGCTCAGCTACCGGGTGATCGACGTCGCGGCCGGCGACCTCGGATCGAGCGCGGCACGCAAGTTCGACATCGAGGCCTGGGTCCCCACCCAGGGCACCTACCGCGAGCTCACCAGCACGAGCAACTGCACCACCTACCAGGCCAGGCGACTCGACACCCGCTATCGCACCGAGTCGGGCAAGACCGCCCCGGTCGCGACGCTCAACGGCACCCTCGCCACCACCCGCTGGCTGGTCGCTATTCTCGAGACCCACCAGCAGGCGGACGGCTCGGTGCGCGTGCCGGCGGCGCTCCGTGCGTACCTCGGCGGCCTCGAAGTGATGGAGCCCGCCCTGTGACCGATCGCTGGCTCATCGCCCTGGACATCGACGGCACGATCCTGCGCGAGGACGGCACGGTCTCCGACGAGGTGATCGCACAGGTGCAGCGCGTGCGCGACCTCGGGCACGAGGTCATGCTCGCGACCGGCCGGTCCGTGTCGATGACGCTCCCCGTGCTCGACCGGTTCGACATCTCCCCGCACTACATCGTCTGCTCGAACGGCGCGATCACCCTGCAGCGGGATGCCGACGCACCCACCGGGTACTCGCGCATCGCGGTCGACTCCTTCGACCCCTCCGAGGTGCTCAGCACCATTCGGGAGAGCCTCGCGGATGCCAGCTACGCGGTCGAGGACGAGAACGGCTTCTACCGCTACACGGGATTCTTCCCCGACTCAACGCTCGGCGCGACCAGCCAGAAGGTGGCCTTCGAGGAGCTGCTCGTGCACGAGGCGACGCGGGTCGTCGTGATCTCGCCCGAGCACGCGATCGAGGACTTCCTCTCGATCGTGGAGCGGATGGGGCTGCACAAGGTGACCTACAACGTCGGCTGGACGGCCTGGCTCGACATCGCCCCGGACGGCGTGAACAAGGCGACGGCGCTCGAGCGCGTTCGGGAGTGGCACGGCATCCCCCGCGAACGCGTGATGGCGGTCGGCGACGGACGCAACGACATCGACATGCTCGAGTGGGCATCCCTCGAGGGGCGCGGCGTCGCGATGGGGCAGGCGCCGCCCGAGGTTCTCGCCGTCGCGAGCGAGGTCACGGCCTCCGACCTGGATGACGGCGTCGCCCTACTCTTCGCCGATTTCTGAGCCGCACTGGGGCCGCGATCCGGCCCCTGCCCGACAAGTTCGGTAGGATCGGGGCTGTTCCACCTGGAGGGCTGTCCGAGCGGCCGATGGAGCCAGTCTTGAAAACTGGTGGGCAGAAATGTCTCTAGGGTTCGAATCCCTAGCCCTCCGCAGTTTTTGAGTCCCGAAAAACCCCGGATTTGCGGGGTGAACGCGGCGAAGGTAGTCGCACGTTCCTCCTGAGAAAACCAAGTCATCGGCTCCCTTGTTGGCGACTCGTATTGAGCGCGTCGGCCAAGAACGAGGGGAACGCCACCGCTCTTTTCTTGTAGGTGCTCGGCGCGCCCACCACGATAGATCCC
Source organism: Lacisediminihabitans sp. (assembly GCF_043726815.1). NCBI lineage: Bacteria > Bacillati > Actinomycetota > Actinomycetes > Micrococcales > Microbacteriaceae > Lacisediminihabitans > Lacisediminihabitans sp. The sequence continues at coordinate 27,182 of NZ_JAYSJZ010000078.1, read as the reverse complement.
CGCCTCGGTCGCGGAGATGTTGATCGTCTACCAACGGGAAACGCTTTGCCGGATCTACTGTGTGGCGGTGCGATTCGAGACCACTTAGCGACGAGCGAAGGCGCTCGTCGCTGTTAGTCGTCCTCGAGGCCGGTTGGATCGGTCGTCTCTTCGCGGAGCCGGATTACCAGGAAACTCGCAACAACGACGGCGTACAGGACCAGTGACGCAAGCGGTGAGGCGAAAGCCAGTGCCACGCTGGCCACGGCCGCGATCAGGGTCCACATCGAGATTCGGGCGTGGTTTCGCATCCAGGTGACGTCCTCGGACGAAGTGAGGAGGGTGGGATGGCGGATCAAGTACAGGTCAAGGGCGAGCCAGGGGACGCTGATGAGGATCGCCACGATCGCGAACACGAAGATTGCCGCGATCTGATCCGGCCGGTCACCGTCTTCCAGCGCCGCGGAAATGAGCGACGTCGGCCAGGGCATCAGTGTGGCGCCGAGGAGTAACGCAAGATTAAGTGCTTGCACGATAGGGGTCGCGTGGCGGATTCGTGAGACCGCTTGATTGTGGTTCAGCCAGACGACGCCCACGGTGAGGAAGGCAGTGATGAATGCCAAATACGTTGGCCAGTTGGCGAGCAACTCGTGCGGCGTCTGCGCCCCGTCGGGCAGCAATTCGAGAACCAAAAGTGTCAGCACGATCGCGAGAACGGCGTCGCTGAAGGCTTCGAGACGACCCATACCTAGTGTTCGCGTTCGCTTCCCCACGAACGACATCCTTTCATGGGCCTGTCCCGGTTCCGCGGGGTCGCGATATCGCCGTAGCGAACCGGGTGCCCAGGCACGGTCGGGTCCCGCCGGGGAGGCCCTCGTGGCACCGCTCCGGTCCCCTCCGTAGGGCGGCTCCTGCAAACACCGGGAGAGGCGAGCATCCAGGTGCGCACTGGTGACAATCAGGTCATTAATAGCGAGAGCAGAGCCGTCAGGCGTTCCTCACCATCTGCGGGGATTCGATTGCTGCGCTGTAGAAGCGTCAGGCCATGCAGACTGGCCCAGAGCAGCTCTGCAAGGGTGTCGGGCTTGTCTGTGAACGGCTGCACAGCCGCGCGCAGTTCCGAGAAGCCGGCGACCAACTGCGGTGCGGTGCGTTCGTTGGCGAACGCCAGGCCTGTGCCACGAACGAACTACATCGCGAGCGTTCCGGAACCGCGCCCGAAGTCGTTGTGTCCCTGCCCGGCGCCCTCCGCTCAACTTCCCGCGGGAACCCTCACTCGAAGCGCGCCCGGCTCCATCCACGCCTTGAACGCGATCGCCTTGCCGAAGCTGTCCCCGTCAAGCTCTATCTCGTGCGGTTTCGACAATCGAGCGATGAACTCGGTGCCCGTCTCATAGTGGAGATCGCGGTCGTTCTTGTGAGTGCCGGCGAGGGCCCTCCCGGCCGCAGTCCGTCGCACAACTCCGTTGGTCCACGCCACCTTGATCCACACCCGGATCCACCCGAGGAGCCCGCCCGGCCTGGTCATCATCAGATCGAACATGCCGTCGTCGAGCACTGCCTCGGGCATCAACAGGATGTTGGCCGGCAACGATCCACAGTTGCCGAGGATCACGGTGTGAGCCGTCGTGCGTTTCGGTTCGCCGTCGTCGAGGCGAAAGCGAAAGTGGAGTTCCTCCGGGTCGCGCAGTGAGGTAGCCAGCGCCTTGACGTACGCGGCCCACCCCGCCTTGGCCTTGAGCTTCTCGTCGGTGTTGACGATCATCTTGGCATCCAGCCCGAGCCCCGCCATCACGACAAAAGCATGCTCGTCACGGGTCTTGTCGACGCGTTCGATGCGGATCATTCCCAGATCTATGTTCCTGTCGACGCCGGTGAGCGCGGCGCGGATGCTGCCAGGCATGTCATCCAGTGTCATCGAAAGATTTCGGGCGAGGAGGTTGCCGGTTCCCGACGGCAGCAGGGCCACAGCAACGTCGTGGCCGCGCACCGCCTCGACGACAGCTCGCACGGTTCCGTCTCCACCGGCTGCGATCACCAGATCGACATTCCGTTCCAGGGCGCGGGTCGTCGCTCCCTGACCAGCGTCCTCAGCGGAGGTCTCGAACCACAGCGTCTCCGCCCATCCGGCGGCGCCGGCCTCCGAGTCCACCGTCGAGCGCAACAGCTCAAGGTCGACCTTCGTCGGGTTGTAGATGACTGCGGCAGTGCGAGATGTCGAGTTGGTCATGGCGACATCGTACGGCGGCATACGGGCCGGCAAACGGGGTTGACCCGTGCCGCAAACTCGGTAAGAATCGGGGGTTGAATTGTCGCCGGCGTCGCGGTGTGGTCAGCGGTCGAAGGCGGAACGGAACAGCGCGCGCGCCCGCACGGCCACGGCGGCCCGGTCGTCCGCATCCGTCCTGGCGAGAACGACGGCCAGCATCGTCACCGACAGCATCACGTCCTCCGGTGTCACGCGGTTCGCGACCAGCCCGCGCGCGCGGTCCCGGGCGAGCATCGCGTCGACTACTGCCACCACGCGGGTGCCGAGGTGTTCGGCCCGCGGGTCGTGACGGTTGGAGGTGATCATGTCGATGAGTGCGGCGGAGCCGATCGCCTGCTCGGCCACCCGGTCGAAGAGGTCGTCGAGGGTGCTGTCCGGCTCGGCGGCGAGGGACTCGAGGTCGAGGATGTTGTCGTCGAATACGGCCACGGCGAGGGAGATCCGGTCGGGAAAGTGCCGGTAGAGGCTGCCCTGGCCGACGCCCGCCCGTCGGGCGACCGAACTCAGCGGCGCCAGGAACCCGGACTCCGCGAAGACCTCACGGGCCGCGGCGACCAGCGACCTCCGGTTGTCTGGGCCGGCGCTCGGCCCCCGGTTTGTTTTCGGTTTCGACGGCACGGGTGTAGCCTACCGGACAACGGTGTCCGGTAGACCCGCATGATGAATCCCCTCGACCCGAATGAAGGAACAATTCAGATGGCTAAGAACTCAGGCCCGCTCAGCGGAGACTCCTCGATCAGCACCTGGCTCGACGATCCGATCGGGGGCCCGATCATCCGCGACATGCTCGCCCAGGGCGGCCAGGATGCGAGCGTGCTGAAGCCGGTGCGGAGGCTGTCCCTCAAGCGCCTGGTGCAGATGAGCCGCGGGATGTTCACCACCGAGATGGTCGACGACCTGGTTCGCCGCGCCGCCGCCGGTGAGGTTCCCGCGTCTGCCGGTGCCGCCCCCGAGGCGCCCGCCGTCTCGGAGACGAGCTCGGTAGAGCGGCCCGAGTGGGTGGAGCGGGTGACCGAGGGACGCTTCACCGGCAAGACCGTGATCGTGACCGGAGCCGGATCGGGCATCGGGCGCGCGACAGCCTCCCGGATCGCGCGCGAAGGCGGTCGGGTCATCGCCGTCGACATCTCCGCCGAACGGCTCAAGGATTTCGCGGCCGAACTTCCGGACGCCGGCATCGTCACCGTCGCCGGCGACATCACCGACGATGCCGCCATCGCGGGAATCATCGCCGCCGCCGGGGCGCGGATCGATGGACTCGCCAACGTCGCGGGCATCATGGACAACATGACGCCCGTGCACGAGGTCTCGGATGAGGTCTGGCGGCGCGTGTTCGCCATCAACGTGGAGGGCACGATGAAGCTCATGCGGGCGGTGGTTCCGGCGATGCTGGCTCAGGCGAGCGGATCGATCGTGAACGTGGCGTCCGAGGCGGCCCTGCGCGGCTCGGCGGCGGGTGTCGCGTACACCGCGTCCAAGCACGCCGTGGCCGGCCTCACCAAGAGCAGCGCCTTCATGTACGGCCCGAGCGGCATCCGGGTGAACGCCGTGGCTCCCGGACCGACGATCACCAACATCGAGGCCTCCTTCGCGTCCGAGCTCGGCGCCGAGCGCGTGCAGCTCGCGATGGCGCTCCTCCCGGATGCGGCCGAGGCCGACGCGCTCGCCGCGTCGATCACCTTCCTGCTGAGCGACGACGGCGTGAACATCAACGGCGTCATCCTGCCCTCGGATGGCGGGTGGTCCGCCGCCTAGGAGCGTCGGGGGAGCGCGGCGACGACGTCGATCTCGACGAGGCTCTCGAAGAGCTGGGATCCCACGGTGGTGCGCACCGGAAACGGCGCGGCGAAGAACTCGGAGTATGCCGCGTTGTACTCCGCGAAGTCGTGCTTGAGGTTCTGCAGGTACGCGGTGACCTTGACCGAGTCGTTCAGGGTGAGCCCGTGTTCGGCGAGCACGGCGGAGATGTTGCGCAGCACCTGTCGGGTCTGGTCGCCGACGTTGTCGGCGACGCGACCGGTCGTCGGATCCTGCGGCCCGAATCCGGCGGTATAGAGGAACCCGTTCGCCACGATGCCCTGGCTGTACGGTCCGGCCGGAGTGGGCGCGGCGGTGGTCTCGATGGCGATCTTCGTCATTGTGGTTCCTTTCGTGGGGCGTGCGGCGTGCTAGCTGAGTTCCCGGGCGATGAGGGCCGCGGTCTGCAGCATTGCCGGGATGCGGGTCTTGAGCGTGTCGAGGTCTTGGACCATGCGGATGGCGGTGATCGACAGGGCACCGACGACCCCGAGCGGCGTGATGATCGGCACGGCGATGCAGTTGATGAAGTCCTCGAACTCGCGGTCGTCCGCGGCCCAACCCTGTTGCGTCACCAGGTCCAGTTGCCGGTCGAGCTCGGCCCGGGACGAGATGGTGTTCGCGGTGAATCTCACCCACGTCGCCCCCGCGAGCACGGCGTCCCGCCCGCTGTCGTCGAGGCCGGCGAGGATGGCCTTGCCCACGCCGCTCGCATACGGCACGACCGCCTTTCCGATGCTCGAGTACATGCGAACGCCGCTGGGGTCTTCGACCTTGTCGACGTAGACGATGCTGTCCTCCACCAGCGCCGCGAGGTGCACCGTGTTGCCTACGGTGCCATGCAGCGTGCGGAGGTGGTCGCGGGCGGCCCCCCGGAGGTCGAGGTCGTCGAACGCCCGCTTGGCCAGTGAGACCAAATGCAGCCCGAGGCGGTAGCGGCCGTCCTTGCGCCGATGCACGTAGCCGACGCTCTCCAGCGCCTGAAGCTCGCGGAACATCGTCGAGCGGTGGAGATCGAATGCCGCGGCGAGCTCCATCACCGTCTTCGGTTCGTCCGCGATGGCGTCGATGATCCGGGCGGCACGGAGGACACTTTGGGACATCCTGTAATTGTTGCATCATGTGCAACGCGGTTGTGAAATACGCGCAGATGGCCGAGAGTTGAACGACGCTGCTCGTCCAACTCGTCCAACTCGTCCGGTGAGGAAACCACCCCATGCCCACGCCCCTGTTCCCCGTGCCACGCTCGTACCGGGAGCATTCCGGCGTCGGCGCAGAAAAAGTCGGCGCCGAAGAAGTCGGCGCTGAAAATGTCGGCGCAGGGGAATCCGCGCCGGTCATCGTCTCTCTCGACGAGACGCTCCCCGCGCAGGGGTACCGCATCCGCACAACGCCCGAGGCGATCTCGCTCGGCCATCGGGACGCCGCCGGCCTCCGCTACGGCCTTCAGACTCTCGATCAGCTGCGCGCATCCGGAACACTTCGGCGAACCGCGGTCGAGATCGTCGACTGGCCGGACTTCGAGACCAGGGGCTTCATGCTCGACGTGAGCCGGGACCGGGTACCCACCCGGCGCACCCTGGCGCGCTACGTCGAACTGCTCTCGCTCGCGCGGATCAACCAACTGGAGCTCTACATGGAGCACACGTTCACCTATGCGGACCACGACGCCGTGTGGTCGAGGGCCAGCGCGCTCACCGCCGAGGACATGCGCTGGCTGGACGACCTCTGCGCCGGCGTCGGGATCGCGCTCGTCGCGAACCAGAACACCTTCGGCCACATGGAGCGCTGGCTCCGGCACGAACGGTACTCAGCGCGGGCGGAGAAGCCGGGCGGATTCGAGCTCTTCGGACGCCATCGGGAGGCGGGCACCCTCGAGCCGACTCGGGAGAACCTCGACCTCGTCGGCGAGCTCCTGGTCGAACTGACGTCGACGCTGCGCAGCCGGCGGGTGAACATCGGTGCCGACGAGCCGTTCGAACTCGGTCTCGGGCGCAGCAGCGGCGAGGTCGAGCGGCGGGGTGGCGGGGCCGTCTACTTCGACTACGTGTCCGAGGTCATGCGTCCGCTGCTCGACGACGGCTTCGAGGTCGAGTTCTGGGCGGACATCTTCGGCGACTACCCGGAGCTGATGGGTTCGGTGCCCGCCGGCGCCATCCCGGTGGTGTGGCAGTACGACTCGCCATCGGTCAGCCGCGCGGTCTGGGGCATCGCCACTCCGCGGGAGCGTGCCGACTGGGACAGCGTCCCCCTCGACGTCGAGGCGCTCGGCAGGGGATTCTCGGCCCGGGCAGCGGCGATGATCGAGGCCGGCACGCCCTTCTGGGTGGCTCCGGGCACGAGCACGTGGCAGTCCTTCGTCGGTCGCATCGACAATGCCCTCGAGAACATGGTCGATGCCGCCGAGGTGGGGATCGCAAACGGCTCCACCGGCTACATCAACACGTTGTGGGGCGACCACGGGCACTTCGATCCGCCGGCGGTGTCATTCGGGCCGGTCGTCTTCGGTGGGGCCGTCAGCTGGTGCCTGGACAGCAATCGTGGAATCGACCTGGCGGCGGTGCTCGATCGCCGCGTCTTCGACGACGAGGAGAGTGTGATCGGCGGCGTGCTGATGAGAATCGGCGAGACGGCGCTCGCGCTGGGGGCGCCGATGCTGAACGCCTCCCCGCTGTTCCTCGCGCTGCTGCGCGGGGGCGACATCGCTGAACTGCCGGCGATCCTCCCCGAGGCCCTCGAGGCCGTCGACGCCACCTTTGTCGCGGAGCTGGCCGAGCTCGACTTCGCGCGGCCGGCGAGTGCGGATGGCGACATCGCCGTGCGGGAGCTCCGTCTGGCCATCCGGTTCGCGCGCCTCGGAGTGGAGGTGATCCGCCGTGGCGGAGTCGACCGGATGGCGCCCGCCGAGGCTCGCCGCCTCCTCAGCCTGCTCGAGTCGTTGCTGGTGGAACAGCGGGAGTGTTGGCTCCTGCGCTCTCGGCCCGGGGGCGTGGACGACAGCCTCGAGTACCTGGCGGATCTACGCTCGGCGCTGACGGTGCAGGCGAGACGCGGGTAGCGCGGCCGCATCCCGCGGTCGCGCTACCGCGCCGAGTCCCCAAGCAATCGTGCCGGTGCCTGCGACTCGAGCCCGGTGAGCAGGAGCGTGATGCCAAAGTCGAAGGCCGCCCGCCCGCCGATCGCCGTCGCCGGGTCGGCGGAGTGGCCCGCGGCGACGACGCCGAGGCTGTCGGCCTGAAGGCGCTGCTGTTCGTGCGAGACGTGCCCGAGCACGAAGTGGAGGAGCGCCGCCGCCGCGACCTCGCTCGTCTGCCGATCGAAGCCGCCGCCTCGTATCGCCGTCGCAAGGCTCGTCTGCGGCTCCCCGGCGCCGAGCCCGAGCGCGAGGGTGCTCGACACCACCTCGGCTCCATCGCGGAAGGCGAGAAGCGCATCGCGCAGCGCCTCGGCCTCGGCGCGGACGGCTCCCGACCAGCCGCCATCGCTCACCTCGCGGGGGACGGCTCGGGAGACTATCTGGTCGGCGATCGACGCGAGGAGGGTCTGCTTGTTGGCGAAGTGCCAGTAGAGAGCACTCGGCTGCACGTCGAGGGTGGCGGCGAGGCGTCGCATCGTCAGGTCGGGAAGGCCGTGCTGGTCCAGGATCGCCAGGGCGGCTTCCACCACGTCTGCACGGGAGTGGCGGGTGTGCCTGGTCTCCACGTCGTCAGATTTCGTCATCGTGTCTGTAGCGTAGCAGCGACCTGTACAGTGTTCAGGTGAACAGCGTTCAGGTGAAGGAGCACAGCATGGGCAATCGAGTTCGAATCGACATTCGTGACATCACGCGGATCGCGGTCTTCGCGGCGATCATTGCCGTGCTCGGGCTGCCGGGAGCCATACCGGTCTTCGGCGCGGTGCCCATCACGGCGCAGACGCTCGGGGTGATGCTGGCCGGCGCGGTGCTGGGCTCCTGGCGGGGCGCGGCCGCCGTCGCCATCTTCGAGGTGCTCGTGCTGCTGGGCCTGCCCTTGCTCTCCGGGGGCTACGGCGGGGTCGGCGTCTTCGTCGGTCCGTCGGCGGGCTACCTGATCGGCTGGATCTTCGGAGCCTTCGCGATCGGCGCCATCGTGCGCGCCGATCGGCAGAATCCCACCTGGTGGAGGACGGCCCTCGGCTGCCTCGTGGGCGGCATCGGAGTGGTCTACGCGTTCGGCATCCCGGTGCAGGCGCTCGTGACCCAGATCCCGCTCGGCCCCACCGCCCTGTCGAGCGTCGTCTTCCTGCCGGGGGATGCGCTCAAGGTGGTCGTGGCGACCCTCGTCACGATGGCCCTCTGGCGTGCCTACCCGCAGGGTTTCCGGCGCGGCGCCACGTCGACCGCCCCGTCGGTCGCGCTTCCCGCCGACGACTCGGCATCCGCTCACGCGGCGGTGAGTCGGCCCGAGTGATCGAGCATCCGGAGATCGTCTTCGACGCCGTGTCGGTGGACTTCGGCGGCCGAACGGCCCTGCGCGACGTCAGCGTGAGCCTCGACCAGCGTCGGATCGGGGTCATCGGGTCGAACGGCTCCGGCAAGTCCACCTTCGCCAGGATGATGAACGGGCTCGTGCTGCCGAGCAGCGGGGCGGTGCGGGTGCACGGCCTCGACCCGGCGCGGCAGTCGAAGCTGCTCCGGCGGCGGGTCGGCTTCATCTTCAGCAACCCCGACGTGCAGATCGTGATGCCGACCGTCGCCGAAGACGTGGCCTTCTCCCTGCGGGGCCGAGGGTTCCCCGCCGCCGAGTCCGCTGCGCGCGTGTCGGCGGTACTCGACCGGTTCGGACTCTCCACCCATTCGGACGCTCCGGCGCACAGCCTCTCCGGTGGCCAGAAGCAGCTTCTCGCGCTCAGCTCGATCCTCGTCGGGGAGCCCGCCCTGCTCGTGGCCGACGAGCCCACCGCGCTCCTCGACGCCGCCAACACTCGGCGGATCGCCGACCACCTGCTCGACGAACTCCCCCAGCAGCTCGTTCTCGTGACCCACGACCTTCGGCTGGCGGCCCGCTGCGACGTGGTGCTGCGATTCGACGCCGGCCGGCTCGTGGAGTGCGGCGCCCCGAGCGACGTCGTCGGACGCTACGAACGGGAACACGCGTGATCGCGCTGTACCGGCCGGGGGCGAGCCCCGTCCACCGAGCGCCCGCCGGCCCCAAGGTGCTCGTCTTCATCGCGATCACGCTCGCGATCACGCTTTCGGCGCACAGCCCATGGACGCTCCCGGCGGCGGCCGCCCTCGTCGTGGCCGGCTACCTGATCGCCGGGCTCGGGTTGCGCGAGCTGGCGGCCCAGGTGATCACGCTCCGCTGGCTGATCGTGATCATGCTCGCGACCCAGCTCGTCTTCCTCCCGGCTCCCGTCGCACTGGCGAATACCGGTCGCGTGGTCGCGGTGGTCGCGCTGGCCGCGCTCGTCACGCTCACCACCCGGGTGCCGGCCCTCCTCGATTCGACCGAACGCACTCTCGCGCCCCTGCGCCGCTTCGGGGTAAACCCCGCCGGGGTGGGACTCATGCTCGCGATGACGATCACCACGATCCCCGTCATCGCCGGGCTCGCCGCCTCGATCCGCGAGGCGCAGCGCGCCAGGGGTGTCCCGGTTCGGCCCGCCACCTTCGTCGTTCCGCTTCTGGTGCTGTCCCTCAAACACTCGGACGACCTCGCGGATGCCCTCGCCGCCCGGGGCATCGAATGATCGTCTTCGGCGAAACCATCGACGACCAGACCCGATGCGTCCACTACGGGTCGCCGAAGGACGTCATAGCCATCAAGTTCAAGTGCTGCGGCCGCTACTACCCCTGCCACCTCTGCCACGCGAACGCCGAGAACCACCCGGCCGCCCAGTGGACGGTCGCCGAGCGTCAGCAGAAGGCCGTGCTGTGCGGCGTGTGCTCGACGGAGCTCAGCATCGACGGCTACCTCGAGGTGGACGGCTGCCCGTCCTGCCACGCGCCCTTCAATGAGGGATGCCGGCTGCACTCCCACCTGTACTTCGAAAGCTGACCGACGGATGCCCGCCGACACCGGCCGCAACCGACGAAACTTCGAGTCGACTGGGCTATCCTTGCGAGGGCCAATCGTGGTGTGTAACCCGGGGCCATCCGCACCACAGCCTCCGCGCCATCCACCTCGAAGGGGGACGCCATGAGCGAGACCCGACCCCGGTCGAACCGGTCCGGCGTGCCGGGAATCGCGCGTCACGGCAGGCTCCAGAAGTCACACGCCACCGTCACGGTGCTCAAGTTCCTGGCGGCCGCGCTCGCCGTCGTTCTGGTCAGCGGGGCATCCGTCGCCGGTATCGCCCTCAGCCAGATCAAGGCCAACATCAAGACCGTCACCCTCGTCGGCGAGACCGAGGGTCCGCCGCCGCAGCTCGGCGCCTTCGACGGCGGCTTCAACCTGCTGCTCGTCGGCAGCGACACCCGCAAGGGGCAGGGCGCATACGCGGGCAAGGACGACGGCGTGCTCAACGACGTCACGATGCTCCTGCACGTGTCGGAGGACCAGACCAACGCCGTGGCGGTGAGCATTCCCCGCGACATGGTGGTGCCGATCCCCGCGTGCCCGCGCGAAGACGGCAAGGGCAACTACGGGGCGATGTCCGCCCAGCCGATCAACAACACCCTCGCTTACGGCGGACTGCCCTGCACGGTGCTCACGGTGAAGGCACTCACCGGCCTCGACATCCCGTTCGCGGCGCTCATCACCTTCCAGGGCGTCATCGACATGTCGACGGCCGTCGGCGGAGTCCCGGTCTGCATCAACGGTCCGCTCAGGGACAAGTACTCGGAAATCGACCTCCCGGCCGCCGGCACATACACGCTCTCCGGATTCCAGGCCCTCGCCTTCCTGCGCAGCCGTCACGGGGTCGGCGACGGAAGCGACCTCGGCCGCATCAGTTCCCAGCAGGTCTTCCTGTCGTCGCTCGTACGCACGGTGAAGAGCGACAGCACCCTCACCGACTTCACCAAGCTCTTCGGACTCGCCACCGCGGCCTCCAAGAACATGACGCTGTCGAAGAATCTCAGCAACCTCAACACCATGGTGTCGATCGCCCTGGTGCTCAAAAAGATCCCGCTCAACCGGATCTCGTTCGTGCAGTACCCGGGCACCACCGGGGTGGGCGGCGTCTACGCCGGCAAGGTCGCGCCGATCGTCTCCGCCGCCAACGCGCTCTTCGCGAAGATCAAAGCCGACGAGCCGTTCAGCCTGGACTCCGGAACGGGGCGGGGATCCATCCCCGATCCCAACGCCCCGGCTTCGACGGCTCCGTCCGCGTCGGCGGCCCCGGATGCGGCGGCGAGCGATGCACCGGAGGTTCTGCCCGGTGTGCTCGGCCAGACGGCCGCGGACTACACCTGCTCGAAGGTGAACAACTAAGAGGGTGAAGCGCTGGCTGGCCCCCAATTGACGTCGGGGGACCAGCCAGGCGTCCTAGCGTCGGGTCGTCCCGCGGCGATTGCGGCGGCTGAGCCAGAGGAACACGAGAGCGATTCCCAGGGCCACGATTCCGAGCGCAACGATCACGATTCCGATGGATGCGGATCCGGTCGCTACCAATGCTGTGGTTGAGGGAGCCAACGGGTTGATCCCCTCGAGTTTGGTTGTTCTATGGTGTTTTCGGTACGGCGCGTGTCCGCCTGAATTACACTCTACGAGCCGCCGATTCGGCGGACAACGGATTCGAATCCCCAGTCCGGGGGTGGGCTGCTCCCCAATTCAGGGGCCGACAAATCGTTCGCGGCCCGGGCCGAATCGGCCGTTGGCTGGTGTGCCGCTATGATTGCAGTCGAACACTTGGAGCTGTCGCATAGTTCGGCCTAGTGCACCACCCTGCTAAGGTGGAGTACCCGTAAGGGTACCGTGGGTTCAAATCCCACCGGCTCCGCTCAAAAAAATGCTGGCTAGACTCGTTTTTCGTTGCGCTCTTTCGACTCGCCTATTCCTTGGCCCGCGTTCACAGGAATCGCCTGAGGGTCCCGTGAGGGTCCCGACGCGAGTTCGTTGAGGCGTCGAAGCGCCTCTATTGTCTGTCGTTCGCCCATGACATGCGCGTAGACGTTGAGCACCGTCCTCGGGTCGTCACCGAGCCACTCCGCGACCTGGTTGACCGGGATGCCCGCGCGCAGCCACTCGGAGGCGCAGTAGTGGCGAAGCATATGCGGTCGTTTGCGCGGGGCGGTGACAGACCAGCGCGTGAAACGCCGGTAGAGGGTCGCGCGGAGCTGGCGCCCCGTGGGGCTCGCGAACAGGTAGCCGTCGACCCTCTTTCCGGCGGCCGACCCGAGCGCGATCTCCCGTGCCCTGTCGGTGAGCGGCACGGCCCGCTCGCCGTTACGTGTCTTGGGCGTCTTTTCGTCGTATCCCTCCGATTGGGCCCGTCGCACCCAGACGGCCGGGAAGGGCACGGCCTGAAGATCGCCGACCCGTAGCGCACGAGTCTCCGACCAACGCAGGCCGGTGAGTGAGGTCCATTCCGTGATCGTGGCGTAGTGCGGGGAGAAGGTGCGCTGTTCCGTGAGGGTCGCGGCCAGGCTTTCGGCCGTGAACCACTCGTCAGCCGGCTTCTGGCTCGCACCGGGCGGGAGCTTGACCCCCTGCACAGGATTCGTCGCGATGTACTTCTCGCGAACCGCGTGGGTGAACAAGGCGCTCAGCGAGGTGCGCGTCCTCGCGACCGTCGAACGCTCTTTGACCTTGAGTTGGTCGGTGAGAAACTCAAAAACGTCCCCCTGGCCGATCGAGCCGATGGGACGCGCTCGGAGTTGCGGGGGCAGCGCCGCGAGGTTGTCGCGGTCGGTGCGCTGCGAGTGCGGGGCGATCTGGGTCGTGCGTGCGTCCAGGAATTCGGCGATCACCTGGCCGAGCGGCACCTTCGCCTGCTGGGGCGGCAGAAACGTTCCGAGCTGGAGGGCGCGCATCTGCGCGCGTTCCCAGGTCTCGGCGTCGCCCTTGAACCGGAACGTCTGCTGGGCAACGATCACGCCGCCGCTCTTGATGCGCGCCTTCCACCGCACCGCACCCTCCGTGAGCGTGCGCCTCTCGATCACCGATTGCTCCCGGGGTGCGCCAGCGCGTCGATCGCGGCCGCGGGATAGAGACGTCGGCTGCCGGCCTCAACGGGCACGACCGGGGAGCGGCCCGTCTTCGCTAGTCGACCGAGCGTCGAAGGGTGCACCCGCAGTGCTTCTGCGGCCTCCGCCTCGGTGAAGAACAACCGCCCCGGCCGGGCGGACTCATCCACAGGGTGATTGTCCATGACTCGCATCTTCTCCCTACTCATCGCATGTACAAGCCGTTACGCGCGATTAAAGCACCAAACGCGTGTAATTGCAAGAGCATGCATGGAAGGCATTCGCCGATATCATCAGAGATGTGAAGGACTTGAACCCACCGTTTGCCAACCAGGGCAAGGACGGCCTGATTCGACCAGAAGACCTGCCCGGGGGGTGGCTTCTGCCCACGAGGTTCCCCGGAGAGCGCAGCACTGACGCCAGCGCACAGATAGACGCCAGCCTGGGATACGACGACTGGACCGGCGATGGCTCCGACCTTGGAGCGCGGCTCGGATCTGAGCAGAACGAGACCGTTGACGGCCGCTGGCGTTACCTCGAACACGTCGAGACCCACACGCGGGTCTTTGTCAGACTGCAACGCCAGATGTACGCCGTGCCAGAGGAGGTGCGCATCACCGGCGTGGTCTATCTGCCGTGGCGCCCAGGTGATCCCATCACCAGCAGGATGCTGCGCGAGCTGCCCACGGCGCAGATCGAGGCCGCGATCAACAAACGCCTGTTTGCCATGAAGCGCGCGCACACCATCACCGGGGGCAAGATCGTCCTGCCCAGCGGACGCAAGATCCCCGAGCGCGCCCTACTCAATCCCCTCGGAGGTACCGCCAAGCAAGATCCCGACTTCTACCAGCGAGTTGCTCTCCAGCACGGTCGCCTCACGCAACAGGGCGACAAGAACCCCAGCGCCACCATCGCGCAGATTAACGGTGTCGCCCTTTCCACCGCTCAGGGGTGGGTCGCCAAGGCTCGCGCCCGAGGGCTGCTGCCTGCGGGCCGCCGCGGGCGCGCCGGATAGCGACTTCGCGGGGCCAGCTCTGCCTGGCAGTGCATCGAGAGGCGCGTCCAAACGGAGGTCACCATCGAGGCAGTTCGGATTGAACCCATCTGTCGCGTATGACGTACCTGAGCGCGAATTCCCAACGGGACACCTATACGGACATCGTTTGATCTCGAGCGGGTCCGATGTCAATGACGACGGGGGAGTGTCCGTAGGGGGTCCGGCTTTCGGGAAGGCGTGGGCTCGCTCGTCTGAAGGCGAGTCTTGACGCGCGGCCGTCGGCTGCTCAAGCGGTCTCGATTGGTCGGCGGCAGCGGTGAGGGCAGGCGTGTCGTGGGGTTCGGGATCTGTTGAACCTGTCTGACAGTCCTAGCTGCTTGGCGTTGCCCCTCCGGCTATCGTTTGCCGAGCACGTACCGTTGGATGGCAATCACGGCGGCTCCGCGACACCATTCGGAGTCATCTCCTGGGGTCGTGACAATGTTCAAGGGTCTTGCCCGTGGATCCCGGTCGATGCTGATGCCCTCGTGGACGGCGTCGGTAGCTACGTCCACGAGCCGCACACCTTCGCCGCCAAGGATGATGCGCTGCGGGGAGGTGAGGTTGGCGACCGCGGCAAGGAGCCGGCCGAGCCCGCGCCCCGCGTCGTCAACGACCCGTCTTGCAAGCGGGTCTCCCAAGATCGCAAGGGAGAGTGCCTCGTCATAGTCCACGGTGCGCCCGAGCGCCAAAGAAACCGCCTGACTGATGGCGGAGAGAGTCAGTGTGCTCCGCGCGCAGCCGCGATGTCCGGCCGGGCAGAGCGGTCCGAATGGGTCCAGTGGCCAGTGCCCGACGAGCCCGAGCCCCGAGTCGGCGTCAACGACGATCTCGTCGTGGATCACGAGGCCGTAGCCGATGCCGACACCCAGAGTGATGACGGCGAATCGGTCGGCTCCGCGCCCGGCACCAAACCAGTGTTCCGATTCGGTGAAGGCCACTACGTCGTTGTCAATGACGACCGGGAGCCCAGTGAGTGCTTCGAGCATTCGTCCCAGGTCGATGTCGTTCCATCCGAGGAATGGCGCGCTCAGCACAACCGAATGATCTGCCACCAGGCCACCGATTCCCACCCCCATCGCAGTCACGGAGGGAACGAGTTCGCGGAGTTGCCTGGCCAGCTGCGCGATAACGGAGGCCACATCCGCTGGTTCACGAGAGGGAAGCGGAAGAGATCGGGAGTGGAGGATGTTCGCGCGCAGGTCGGTCACAACGGCGAGGACCGCGTCGCCGGTGAGCTTCATACCGAGGAAATGTTGCGAATTGGGCACGATGTCGAGCGGCCGCGTCGGTCGTCCGGCGCGCCCATCGGCGCGTTCCTCGACCTCGACCAGGAGGCCGCTGTCGATGAGGGGGGTGCTCAATCGGGTTAGCGAACCAGGCGAAAGATCGAGTTTCCGGGCGATGTCGCTTCGCGAGATGGGCCCATTTATGAGGACTTCCAGCGCTACCAGGCGCGACGCCCCCGTGTCCGGCGTCCAGGGCGGCGTGGAAATGACCATCGGCCTTCCTCTCGTCTCGACAGCCTCGAATTGGAAAAACGGGTTAGTTCCGTGGATAAACAATATATCGCCCTGAGGCGGGTTTTTGCCAACTATTGACACCCTATTACTTTTGCCGTAGAACTATTCACACTGCAGCAATTCTCACGGCGGTGAGACAACACCAGTGTCCGACAATGACGACAGGAGAATCGCAATGAAGCGTTTTAGCACGATCGGATCGGCGGTGGCAGTGGCAGCGGCCGTTGCCCTCGTTGCTGCCGGTTGCTCTTCGGGTTCGACCGGAGCAAGCACCGCGAGCAAGCCGGTCACGATCACGTTCTGGGGTGCCTACGGGAACGGCGGCAATTCCACCCAGCAGGATGCCCTCAACAAGGAGTTGATCCCGGCATTCGAGAAGGCAAACCCGGGAATCACCGTGAACTACGTCGACGTGGCGTACGACGCCCTGCTGCAGAAGCTCACGACGAGCGCCGCAGGCGACCAGCTACCCGACCTCGTACGAGCCGACTTGGGATGGGTCCCCCAGTTCGCCGACCTCGGGGCCCTGGTCCCGCTCAGCGCGAAAATGCCCGACTACACGGCGCTGTCGAAAGCGGTCTACCCAGGGTCCCTTGCGACCAACCTATACAAGGGCAAGTACTACGGGCTTCCTCTCGACACCAACACCCGGGTGCTTATCTCGAGCCAGAAGTCCCTGGACGCGGCGAAGATGACCGCCCCGCCGAAGACCTTCGCGGAGCTGAAGACCATGGCGTCTGCCCTCAAAGGCACCGGCCTTTCGGTGTTCGCCGACGGCGGCCTCGGCGCATGGAACATCTCCCCTTGGATCTGGTCCGGCGGCGGCGCAATCACCAACAGCAAGCAGACCAAGTCGACCGGGTACCTGAATGATTCGAAGAGCGTTGCTGCCGTGCAGATGCTCGTCGACCTGTACAAGGCGGGAGAGATCCCAAATCTGATCACCGGGAATCAGGGAGCGAAGTCGACCTCGGACGGTCTTCCGGGAGGCGTCTACGCGAACATTCTCGACGGACCATGGATGCAGGGAATCTGGACCGGCCAATATCCCGACTTCAAGCCCATCTACTCCCCGGTTCCGGCCGGCGACGGCGGGTCGGTCAGCGTGGTCGGCGGTGAGGACATCGTTCTCACGTCCTCGTCGAAGCACCAGGATGCTGCGATGAAGTTCATTCGCTTCACCCAGTCGGAGAAGTTTCAGATCGCGATGGTCAAGACCGGGCAGATGACTGTGGTGCCCGCCTTCGCCAGTCAGCAGGCGAGCATCGCGCCCTACTACGGCACCTTCGCGAACCAGCTCAAGACCGCGAAGTCGCGCCTCGCGATTCCGCAGGCATCCAAGGTGGACACGATCCTCTCGACGGATCTGACACCGGCGTTCACCGGAACGACCACAGTGAAGGATGCCCTCACCAAGGCCGCCGGTGAGATCGACGGTCTTCTGGCCGGCGGAAAGTAAGCAATTGCCACTGATCACCATGGACCCGTCCTCGGTGGGCAGCGCGACGGAGAACCTCTCCGTCGCGCTGCCGCGCGAGGCAGGTCCCACACCCCGCAGGCGCAGGCGCCCGCTGACCGCGATTCGGTTCCGCACCCTGGCGATCCCGTACCTCTTCCTCGCGCCGGGAGTGCTTCTCTTCGTCGCTGCGATCGTCTATCCGGCGCTCCAAGCCTTCCGGATGAGCTTCTTCGACTGGAAGATCGTCTCCGGCGCGGTCAGCGACTTCATCGGCCTCGACAATTACGCCAGAGCGTTCCAGGACGGCCACTTCTGGCTGAGCCTGTCGAACAGCGGAATCTACATGCTCGCCACCGTGCCCCCGCAGATCATCATCGGCCTGTTCATCGCGACACTTCTCAAGCGCAAAAGCCCCTCCCAGCCCCTCTTCCGTGTCCTGTTCTACCTCCCGGTGGTCACGAGCTGGGTGGTGGTCTCCCTCCTGTTCAAGTACCTGTTCGCCGACCAGGGACTTGTGAACTTCACCCTCCACGACTTCCTTCACCTCATGACCAGCGACGTCTCCTGGCTGTCGACCCGCGGAACGGCACTTGTCGCCATCTGTGCGCTGGGGATTTGGAAGGGCATCGGCTGGTCGATGATGATCTTCCTCGCCGCCCTGCAAGGCGTTCCCCAATCCTTGGAAGAGGCCGCGACGGTCGACGGAGCCAACAGCTGGCAACGGTTTCGCGCAGTGACCCTCCCCGCGATCTCCCCCGCGACAGTGTTCGTAACCGTCATGCTCGTCATCGGCGGATTCAACGTCTTCACCTCCGTCCTGCTCCTCACTGGCGGCGGACCAATCGGATCGACGGATGTCGTCCTCAGCTACATGTACACCCAGGCATTCACCTATCTGGACTTCGGGTACGGGTCGGCGATCGCCGTGATCCTGTCCGTGATCGTGTTCGCCCTGGCGATCCTGCAGCTTCGGCTGTTCCGTGAACAGGCGACAGGGGAGGAACTCGCATGACCGCGATCCGCACACAGACGACCCACGCACGATCCGGCACAGCTGCAGCACGCGGTGCCGCCACGACATTCCGCTACGTCGTTCTCATCGTCGGCGCTCTTGTCATGGTCACACCGTTCGTGTACATGGTCTCGACGAGCTTCAAGGCCCAGGCGTACGTGCTCACCTTCCCGCCACAGTTCATCCCGAACCCGGCGACGACGGCGAACTATTCCGAGGCGCTCACGAGCCAGAACTTCCTGCTCTACTTCGGCAATTCGCTCATCGTCGCCGTCACCGCGACGGCCTTCTCGGTGCTGATCAGCTCGATGATGGCCTTCGCGTTCGCCCGCTTCGCCTTCGTCGGGAAGGAACTCATCTTCCGCATCCTCCTGGCTGGGCTGGCGATTCCGGCCGTGATGCTCTTAATCCCCCAGTTCGTGCTT
The DNA here is from genome assembly GCF_043726815.1 of Lacisediminihabitans sp. Taxonomy (NCBI): domain Bacteria; kingdom Bacillati; phylum Actinomycetota; class Actinomycetes; order Micrococcales; family Microbacteriaceae; genus Lacisediminihabitans; species Lacisediminihabitans sp. Next base: position 8,591 of record NZ_JAYSJZ010000078.1, on the reverse strand, counting down.
GCCAAGTATTGGAACCTGCTGGACTCCCTTCCGGGGCTCATCGTCTTCTATGTCGCCGGTTCGCTCGCGCTGAACACCTTCCTGCTGCGCGGATTCCTAGCCTCGATCCCCGGCGAGCTTGACCAGGCCATGCAGGTCGACGGAGCAAGCGCGTGGTCCCGGTACTGGCGCCTGGCCTTGCCCCTTGCCCGGCCCGCGATCGCGACTGCGACGATCTTCACTTTCCTCGCCTGTTGGGACGAATTCCCGCTCGCGCTCACGATGATCAACAGCCCGGAACGCCGGACGTTGCCGCTGGCGATCGCGGCATTCCACGGCGCGAATGCAACCCAATGGGGGCTCGTCTTCGCGGCATCGCTGATCGCCGTAATCCCGGTGATCATCGTCTTCCTCGTCTTCCAACGCCACTTCGTCCAGGGGCTCACCTCCGGGGCGGTGAAGGGATGAGTGCTGCAGAGCTGCTCCCCACGGGCGCTCGATTCGGAAGCGACGAGCCAGTCGAGATCGAGGTCCGCGGATCCACCAACCCCGGTCGAATCACGGTGTGGAGTCTCGGAGACCCCATTCACCACGCGGACTACAGTGGACTGGGCACCATCACCCTCCCCCTGCTTCCCCCTGGCGGGTACGGGGTGGAATTGCGGATCGGTGATCGTGTCGTGCGCACAGCCATCGAGGTCAGCGACGACGCACGAGCCCGGCTGCGGTATGGCTTCGTCGTCGACTACTCCCCGGGACGGGACGTGGCCGAGGTGAGCGATTTGGTCCGTCGCCTGCACCTCACGGGAGTGCAGTTCTACGACTGGGCCTACCGTCACGCCGACCTCCTCGGCGGGGGCGAGGACTACCGTGACGCTCTCGGGCAGCCCGTCTCGCTCGACACCGTGCGGCGTCTGGTTTCAGCAGTGCAGCGGGCAGGATCCCGGGCGCTCGGCTACGCGGCGGTCTACGCCGTCGGACCCGATGAATGGCCGCACTGGAAGCAGCACGCCCTGCTCACGGCACGCGGGGAACCGTACGGCCTCGGCGACTTCCTCTTCCTTCTGGACCCGGCGGCTGAGGAGTGGCTCGACAGTTTCACCGGCCAACTCCAGCAGGCGATAGCCGCGATCGGATTCGATGGCTTCCACCTCGACCAGTACGGCTATCCGAAACGGGCGCTGCGGGCGGACGGCGCCGCGGTCGACGTCGCCGAATCGTTTCAGGCCATGATCGGCTCCGTGCGCGCAGCCACTCCGGACGCCCACCTGGTCTTCAACAACGTCAACGACTTCCCCACCTGGGCGACGGCTCGCTCGCCACAGGACGCCGTGTACATCGAAGTGTGGCCTCCGCAGGTAACACTCGGCTCTCTCGCTGCGGTGGTGACTCGGGCACGAAGCATTTCGGCGGGCAAGCCCGTCGTCGTCGCGGCCTACCAGCATGTGTACGACACCGCGTCGGCGGCTGCTGCAGACCTCGCAACGTCATTCACTATGGCGACGCTCTTCTCGCACGGAGCAACGCAGTTGCTCGCAGGAGAGGCCGACCGCATTCTGGTCGACCCGTACTACGTGCGAAACCATGTCGTCGAGCCGTCAACCGCGACGATGCTCACCCGATGGTACGACTTCGTCGTGGAGCACGACGCACTTCTGCTCGCGCGGGGAATTATCGACGTGACCGGGGCTTATACCGGAAGTTACAACGACGACTGCGACGTGAGCTTCGTCGCGGCGCCCGTCTCGGAGACGGCAGACGCCAGGTCCGTCTGGAGACGGGTCACCCAGATCGGGGATCGGCTGGTCGTGCATCTGATCAACCTCGTCGGCCAAACCGATGCGCTGTGGGATTCGGCACGGAACACCCCGGTGAGCCCGGGCCCAGGCACGCTTCGCATTCGACTCCCCGGGCCTGACCTTCCCCGGGTACGGGTGGCCGACCCAGACACCAGTCCCCGCCTGATCGACGTTGCCGTCAGTCGCGAAGGCGACTACGCCATTGCCGAATTGCCGGCTCCGACGATCTGGCAACTCATCCTCATCGATCTGGTCGGTGAACCCGAAACGCCACTGACAGAAACGGGACGTCACCGATGACCGACGCAGCGACCCTCCTCGTGGAGACCACCCCAGAACAGACGGACGCATGGTGGAAATCTGCCGTGGTCTACCAGGTCTACCCGCGCAGCTTCGCCGACTCGAACGGCGATGGCATAGGCGATCTGCCGGGGATCCTCCACCATGTCGACTATCTCGATGAGCTGGGGATCGATGTCGTCTGGCTCTCGCCGATCTATGCCTCACCCCACGCCGACAACGGCTACGACATCAGCGACTACCAAGCGATCGACCCGAGCTATGGAACTCTCGACGACTTCGACCGACTGGTGGCCGAGCTTCACCGGCGAGGCATGAAGATCGTGATGGATCTCGTCGTGAACCACACCTCGGACGAGCATCCGTGGTTCATCGAATCGGCCAGCGGGCCGTCGAGCCCGAAGCGTGACTGGTACTGGTGGCGCGCCCCGCGTCCGGGGCAACTCGGAGGAGATCGAGGGGCCGAGCCCACCAACTGGGAGTCCTTCTTTTCCGGCCCCACGTGGGAGTTCGATAAGTCTTCCCGCGAGTACTACCTTCACCTCTTTGACCGCAAGCAGCCTGACCTCAACTGGGAGAACCCTGAGGTGCGCACGGCGATCTACTCGATGATGCGGTGGTGGTTGGATCGAGGAGTTGACGGATTCCGGATGGACGTCATCAACCTCATCTCGAAGGATCCGGCGTTGCCCGACGGGGAAGTGCAATCACCCAGCGGCCTCGGCAACGGCTTTCCACATTTCAGTTACGGGCCTCGCATCCATGAATTCCTGCACGAAATGCACGTCGAAGTGTTCGGCTCACGGGGCGGCGATTTCGTGACGGTCGGCGAGATGCCCGGAGCCACGGTAGAGCAGGCGCGGCTCTACACCGACCCGGTACGTCAGGAACTTGACATGGTGTTCCAATTCGAGCACGTCGGTATCGACCAGGGCGCGACCAAATGGCAGCACGTGCCGTTCGACCTCCTCACGCTCAAGCGCTCCTTCATGCGCTGGCAAGACGGTCTGGCGGAATCCGGCTGGAACAGTCTCTACTGGAACAATCACGATCAACCACGGATCGTCAGCCGCTTCGGCAACGACGGCCGGTACTGGTCGGAATCCGCTCGGCTCCTGGCCGCGGTGCTGCACCTTCAGCGAGGCACGCCGTTCGTGTACCAGGGTGAGGAGCTCGGCATGACAAACGTGCCCTTCGCCTCTCATGACGACCTTCGGGACATCGAGTCTCTCAACTACGTGTCGGAGGCCTTGCGAGATCCCGATGTCACTGCGGACTCGACGCTGGCGAACATCCGGCGCGTGGGGCGGGACAACGCCCGAACTCCGATGCAATGGTCCGCCGCGGACAACGCAGGATTCTCCACCGGCACACCGTGGATAGACACCAACGCGAACTACATCACGATCAACGCCGCCAGCCAGCGCGGCATAGCCGGGTCGGTGTTCGAGTTCTATCGTTCCCTCATCCAGCTTCGACACGACGAACCGGCCGTAGCCCATGGGGACTTCCGGATGCTCGCCCCGGATAATCCGAGCGTGTTCGCGTTCACGCGCACAGCCGGGACTACACAACTTCTCGTCATCGCCAACTTTGCGGACGCGCCCACCGATCTTGAGAACGTCGAGGAGATGGACCTCGAAAGCTGGTCCGGCTCGGAACTCCTGCTTGCCAATTACGCGCCGACGGCGGCCGACATGTTGCTTCGCCCGTGGGAAGTCCGGATCCTTCGGCGCTATTGCCTCTAGCGCTGGACGGACATTTCATCGGTGTACCTGCACATAGCGCGTCGGCTTGACCTTCCCGAGCGACACAGCCAAGGCGGTCCGCCGAAAGTGGAGCGGGTCCAAGGCTGTCGCGCTGGTGGTTCCCCATTTGCCTACTGGGTTCGTTCGCAGTCGTGGGCGATTAAAGAGCCATGGGATGAAACTATTCGAGCTTGTTGAGCGAGACGTGGCTGCTAGGTGTACTGCCCAGGCAGGTTGGTTGAGTGGATGTGACGACTCGCTGTAGTCGGTGAACGTGAGCGAGGACCTCCGGGAGTGAAAGTGGGAGCTGTCAAAGGCAAACCACAACACGATCCTGGAGGTCCTCGTGTCCCACGCTAATGCTGCTCTGACTCCGAAACACCGTTTGCGCATCGCGCGTCTGATCATCGACGACGGGTGGCCGGTCGTTCAGGCCGCCCGGCAGTTCAACGTGTCCTGGCCGACCGCGAAACGGTGGGCCGGCCGGTACGCGGCGATGGGCGTGGCGGGGATGGCCGACAGGTCGTCGCGCCCGCACCACAGCCCGAAGAAAACCCCGCAGAACCTGGTGCGGAAAGTCGTGCATCTGCGGTGGAAGAAACGGCTCGGACCGATCGCGATCGGCGCGAAGCTCGGCATGCCGGCATCGACCGTCCATGCCGTTCTGGTGCGCTGTCGACTCAACAAGCTTCACCACGTCGATGTCAGGACGGGTGAGGTCGTGCGTCGTTACGAACACGAGAAGCCGGGGGATCTGATCCACGTCGATGTGAAGAAACTCGGCAACATTCCCGGCGGCGGCGGCTGGCGTTATGTTGGACGCGCTCAAGGGCAGGCGAACCGAGTGGCAACCGCAACGACTAAGACCAGCCCCAGCGGACACCGGTTGATCGGCACAGCGTTCGTCCACACTGTCATCGACGATCACTCCCGCGTCGCCTACGCCGAGATCCACGACGACGAGACCGCTGCGACCGCCGTCGGCGTCCTGCTGCGCGCCGTGTCGTGGTTCGCCGTCCGCGGCGTCATCGTCGAGCGGGTGCTCTCCGACAACGGGCCCGCCTACAATTCCTACCTCTGGCGCGATACCTGCGCGGAGCTGGGCATCAAGGCAAAAAGGACCCGCCCCTATCGGCCGCAGACCAACGGGAAAATCGAGCGCTTCCACCGCACGCTCGCCAACGAGTGGGCATTCTCCCGCCACTACGCCAGCGAATCAGCGCGGAGAAACGCCCTTCCAGCCTGGCTCCATGAATACAATCACCACAGGCCCCACACCGCGACCGGAGCCAAGCCACCCATAAGCCGGTTAACCAACGTCCCTGGGCAGTACAGCTAGGCGGCCTGCGACAGCAGCACCCATTCAAGGTAGAAGGTGGATATTCCGGCGGTGACGAAGAGGATGGCGACGATCCAGTAGCGAACAATCAAGTTGATGTCGCTGAGATTGTCGCCTCGTCGCGCGGACAGCGTCGGCTCGGACCCGTTTGATACGGAGCCGATCACTCGTCGTAACACTGGCCAGAGTGCCAACGGCGCTGCGAGGAGGACGAGCAGCAGCTCGGTGTGGCTCAGCGCGGCCAACGCCGACAGGGTGCCGCCCACGGCGAAGGCGCCGTCGTGGCCGAAGTGGATTTGCGCGGGATGAGTGTTCCACCATAGAAAGCCGAGGAGCGCTCCGGCCATGCAGGCTGCAGTCGTCGCCAGATCGAGCGGATTCGCCACCGAATAGCACTCAGGCGCCGGGACGGCAGCAGCCGAGTTTGTCGAGGAGTGACAGATTTGATTGAACTGCCAGAAGCCGATGAGCACGTAGGACCCGATTGCGGCGACGGCTGCTCCAGGAATCAACCCGTCGACACGGGTCGCCGAACCGATGCCGATGGTCACCGCGGAGGTCAGCACCACAATCAATGCGACGGCCGCGATAAATGCCAGGACCGTTCCGGACCACAAGACAGGTCCGACGTCCCGGGTGAACGAGATCGAAGTGTGCGCCAAGGGGAGACCGCGTGCGTTCTTCATCGTCAGCATCGCGACGGCAAACACGAGAGCGGCGGCGGGGATGACGATCAGCGTGACCCATCGCCGAAGTCGCCGAGGACCGCTCGAGGGGTAGAGGTCGGTCCCTGAGGCTGCACCAATCCCACCGAACACGACCGCAAGGGCGAGTACTGCGAGTCCGGGCGTGGTTGGCGTACTCTGCGAAACGAGGTGGGCGGAGAAATAGGCGAGAACCGCCGAGATAACGACCAATGTGCCCCCGCTCTCGTGTAGCCATTTGCGGAAACCAGTCGTGGTCGGCCGTTGCCTGAGCGACTTGTGCACCTTGATTGCGAGGAAGCTCAAAACAAACGACACCGCGGTGGAAGCGACTCCGCCGATCATGATCGTGATCATCGGTACCGCCACCCAAGCGGGGCATACTTCGAAACTAGTTCCGTCGATACGGGCTGAATGCTCGATTCAGTTGTCATGCGACGCACTTGGGATCCTCTCGGGCGGCAACTACGCCGAACCAAACATGAGGCGTATTCCAATCATTATGTCGAGCAGATCCGGTACCGGAGCGTTGCCTCCCGGTTGTGAACGATTCTGAATAATGCCGTCGTGGCCACTCTGATCCAAGGGCGGCCATATGAAGTGTCGTCGTCGTTGCTCTCTCGGTCCTCGGTGGACACCTGGACTATCGAGACCAGACAACCCGACCGCACTGAAGCGACTTCAATCCCTACACAAGCCGAATGTGCCGCCCAGCCCTATGATCTGGTCATGGGGACGCTCGTAAACGCAGCGACGGTCGATGACGCAGCCGGAATCGCGCACGTCAATGTCGCATCCTGGCGCCAAGCCTATGCCCACCTTCTTTCGCCGGGCTTCCTCGCGCGCATTTCTGAGCAAGACATCGCCAATGGCTTTCGGCGCGCCCTAGAGCTTGGCCGCACCGTCTGGGTTGCCAGAGTCGACGATCAGATCGTCGGATTCGCTGTCGCACGCGAGCCGCGCGAAGAGAACCCTCCGCGCGACTTGGAACTTGGCCTGATCTACGTTCTGCCGGGGAATCACGGGAGCGGGTTGGCTCAGCCTCTCCTCGATGCAGCGATCGGCACCGCGCCGTGCATGCTCTGGGTTGCTTCCGACAATCCGCGGGCACACGCCTTCTATCGTCGCAACGGATTCAGCTTCGACGGAGCGACGAAGATCGAAGATCAATGGGAGAACATGCAAACGTCCCGAATGATCCGCTGAGGGTTCCTCGATTAAGATCGTCGAGGTGCAAGTCCGAGTTGACCGATTGTCTTCGCGTGGGGTGCAGCTATGAGATTGGTGACGGATGTCGAGTCTTTGTGCCATGGGCTAGTCGGTACCATGAGCCCATGGACGGCGAAACGGTACGACTCATCACCATAGCAGCTAGCGCAGTCGTCGCAGGCCTCGGCGGCGCCTGGATCGCCGGCAGTTTCAACCGCAGGAATTCAGAGGCAGCGATCGCTGCGGCTGAGCTCCAATGGGATCAGAGCCGAAATCTCGAACATCGTCAGTGGCTCCGAGAGCGCAAGCGAGAGGCCTACGCTGACTTCTTGGGCAAGGCGAGGGACATTGATCTGACGCTAAGCGAGCTCGACGCTGGACTAAGACGAGATGCCGGACTCATGGCCGATACGACGCGTGCGCTCACAACAGCGCATCTGCACCTATATGCCCCCGAAGACGTTCAGGCCATCGCGGCCGACGTGCTTCAAGCAATTCAACGAGCAGCTAGTGCCCTGCACAGGGAGCCAGAGGCAGGCCTCGGGACGGAATTCAAGAGCGCAAGCGGCAACCTCGTGGCAATGATTCACAAGCTGGAGCGCGCGATTCGTGCCGACCTGAGCACCGCGTAGCCACAACGGCCAGTTGGGCAGAAGCGGGCGTTGATGGTTGGGCAGAACTCTCGCCAAAGCAGACAAGAATGTCCTCGCGCTTGAGAGAGCGAATCCTCGAGGCGATAGAGGCCTACGGCCTCCTCGCAAATCATGAGCCCCTCCAATTCCGAAGTCCCAACGGCAACGACCGGAACCTGCCCGCCGCGGCTCGACTTCCATCTGTTCCTCCCCCTACGATTACCCGCTATTGAATGGACGTATGCTACCATCGTTAGTTGCTAATACATGAGCAAGAACGCGAGGTATGGGCATGAGAGGCGGCGTGATCCTGTTCCGGGGTTCGGGTGCGGACGCCCGCCGTTATCTGGAATCCGATCGCTCCCGGGCTGATGAGTACTACCTGGAGGGCGGGGTCGCTCTGGCGGAGTTCTCCGTGGTCGACTGCTGCGGTGTCGTGATTGGTGAGGGCGCGCTGACGCCGGAAGAGTACGGCCTATGGGTCGATTGGATCAACCCGTTCACGGACGAGTCGATTGGGACTCCGCGACAAGCGGGCGAGGACCGGCACGGGTCGCCACGGTTTGCCGAGATGGTAGTCAACGCGCCGAAGTCGCTGTCTATCGCGGCCGCGCTGCATTCGGATGTGTCGGAGGCGTTGGATGTGGCGCAGAGGGACGCGATGAGCGAGGTCCGGCGCTGGCTCGGCCAGCACTCAGTCACCCGGGTCGGGCCGCGCGGTCGGCAGGAAGTTGTCCCGGTCGAAAAGCTGGAGACAGTGTCGGTCGTCCATAAGACCTCGCGGGCAGGGGATCCGCACCGGCACATCCACTTTCAGGTCGGGACGAGGGTGTGGGCGGCCGGCGCCTGGCGGGGGTTGGACACCGCGGCGCTGTTCAAGC